>CAVCBD010000001.1:0-53552 GCA_963599935.1 Acutalibacteraceae bacterium
CCCGAGAAGGTGCCGAGCCAATCGGGAACCTTGGCATCGTAGAAGCGGTCATGGATCGCGACGACGGTTGCCGACACCGCCAGCGGGCCGATAATGCCGGTGTCGAGCGTCTTGATGCCGTCGATGACGGTGATGCCGCTAGCGGAGTTCAAAAACGACGGGTACTTAAGCCCAAGGTTGTCTCCGCTCAGCTTAATGATCTCGCTCAAAAAGAAACAGTAGGCAAAATAGGCTACGAGCGCCTCGAGGCAGCAGCGTGCCGGTTGCTTTTGGGCAAGGCCGATAGGCAGCGCTACGGCAAAAAGGAGTGGAAGGCGCTTAAAGACCGTCCACGAGCCGCGCTGAATGATAGTCCAGAAAACGTACCAGGGGGTTCCGTATACGGCGAGGTCGCCGACGATATCCACGGTCGTTGCGAGGGCGGAGATGCCGACCATGAGGCCTGATATAGAAAACAGCATGGCGGGCGCGAACATGGCTCCGCCAAAACGTTGGATTTTCTGCAGCATAATATGCCTTTCGGATGCAACATGCTGTGCGAGCAAGAACGTTTAAACAATGAACTCATTGTAGAGGACTGGCTGCTTGCCGCATTGACGGTTTTGATTCGGTCCGATTTGGGTTTCGGGGGAACCGTCGACGGTAAATAATCCGTGCTTTACCGATAATCGGTTTAAACAACTTTAAGAAATGCTATCGTGCCTAGCCATACATATTCATTAGAGGTGAAATCATGCCAAAAGCGATTTACGAAGGAATCTACCGCGAGATCCGTTCGCGCATCATCAACGGGACCTATGCGTTTCAGGAGATGCTGCCAACCGAAGCCGAGCTGACCGCGGAGTTTGGCTGCACGCGCAATACCGTTCGACGCGCCTTGAGCATGCTGGCCGACCAGATGTTTGTGCAGCCTATACACGGTAAGGGCGTGCGCGTTATTTGGCTTAAGGGCGAAACCGACATGCTGGGCGCACTCGAAGAGGTTGAGTCGTTTGGCGAGTTCGCAAAACGCAACAATGCCGTCGCATCGACCGAGGTCAAGTCTTTTGAACATTTGATTTGCACTGAGCAACTCTCACGTCGCCTGGGCTTTAAGGTGGGCGAGGAGCTGATTCGCGTAGTGCGTGTCCGAAGCCTCAACGGCAGCGCGCGCCAAGTGGACCATGGCTACTTTTTGGCGTCGATCGCCAAGGGCCTGACCCCCGAGATCGCGGCGGATTCTATCTACGGCTATCTGGAGCACAAGCGCGGCGTCAAAGTGATGGCGAGCCGTCGTACGGTGAGTGTCGAGCTCGCCAACGATGAAGACTGCAGCTATCTGGACCTCGGCAAGTACAACTGCGTCGCCGTTATGGAGAGCCAGTCGTACACCTCGGACGGCATCTTGTTCGAGGTCACGCATGCCCGCACACACCCCGAGATCTTCCATTACCGCGTCAATTCCAAGCGATAGCCGGCTAGCTCGCAGCCTGACGAGACTCATGCCCTCAAAGCGAAAACGCCCGGTCAAACCGACGATGCATCGGCTTGATCGGGCGTTTTCTCTGCATTCGATAACAAATAATTGTTTATACAAAACTTGTCAAGTATCAAGTCGAAATTACCGTTCACCGAAGTTTTTCTACCGCTCTAGTAATACTTGTTCAAACAACTAGCCAAATAGCGTATTGTACAAGTCAGCAAAAGGGGCAAAGTCCCCGAGCCAATCTCCGAAGGCGGCGGCAAAGGGTGCCGCCACGGTGTGAAAGGGTGGATTGTAATGAAGAACGAAATGAGCAGAAGGCAGTTCCTGGGCTTCGCTGGTTCCGCGGCTGCGGTTCTGGGTCTGGGTCTTGTGGGCTGTGGTGGCTCCGCCGGCTCCGGCTCCTCTGCTTCTGGTGACGCCGCCGAGGTCTACTTCCTCCAATTCAAGCCCGAGGTCGACAAGGAGTGGAAGGAGATCGCCAAGGCGTACAAGAAGGAGAAGGGCGTCGAGGTCAAGATCGTGACCGCCGCCTCCAACACCTACGAGGAGAAGCTCAAGTCCGAGATGTCCAAGAGCTCCGCTCCGACGCTGTTCCAGGTCAACGGCCCCACCGGCCTTAAGAACTGGAAGGACTACTGCGCCGATCTTTCCGACACCAAGCTCCGCGGCGAGCTCATCGACGACTCCCTGGCGCTGCAGTCCGACGGCAAGGATCTGGGTATCGACTGGGTTCAGGAGAGCTACGGCATCATTTACAACAAGGAGCTCCTCGAGAAGGCCGGCTACAAGGCCGAGGACATCAACTCCTTCGACAAGCTGAAGGCTTGCGCCGATGACATCCAGGCCCGCAAGGACGAGCTCGGCGTTGAGGGTGCCTTTACTTCCGCCGGTATGGATGACTCCTCCAGCTGGCGCTACACCACGCACCTCGCCAACCTCCCGCTCTACTACGAGTTCGAGAAGGAGCACAATCAGGAGGACGACGAGATCAAGGGCGAGTATCTCGACAACTTTAAGCAGATCTTCGACCTGTACATCACTGACTCCACCTGCGATCCTTCGCAGCTCGCCTCCAAGACCGGTGACGACGCCACCAACGAGTTCGCAACCGGCAAGGCCGTCTTCTATCAGAACGGCTCTTGGGCCTACTCCGACCTCATCAAGGCCGGCATGACCGACGATCAGATTGGCATGATGCCCATCTACATCGGCGTTGACGGCGAGGAGAACCAGGGCCTGTGCTCCGGCGGCGAGAACTACTGGTGCGTCAGCTCCCAGGCTTCCGAGGATGCCCAGAAGGCCACCGAGGACTTCATGTATTGGTGCGTCACCTCTGACACCGCCACCAGCATCATCGCTGACAAGATGGGTCTGACCGCCCCGTTCAAGAGCGCTAAGGAAACCACCAACGTCTTCTCGCAGCAGGCCGTTGCCATGGCCAAGGACGGTAAGAAGACCGTCGCTTGGGACTTCGTCTACATCCCCTCCGAGGAGTGGAAGAAGAACCTCAAGCAGGCTCTGATCGCCTATGCTGCCGACAACAGCAAGTGGGACGGCGTCAAGAACGCCTTCGTGGATGGCTGGAAGACCGAGAAGGCTGCTTCCGAGTAAGCAATTGCTGCCCAAGCTATCTGATTAGCGACAGGGGGCGGGCAGACGTTGGTTTGCCCGCCCCCTGCATATTGAAAGGACCCTTCTATGGGCAAAGCACTCAAGCGCTGGTGGCCGCTCTTTATGCTGCCCACGTGCCTGGCGTTTATGATCGGGTTCGTGATTCCCTTTATCCAGGGCTTCTATCTCTCGTTCTGCCAGTTTATTACCATTAACAACACGCACTTTGTCGGTATCGAGAACTACGTGCGCGCGCTGTCCGATCCGCAGTTTGCCACGTCGTTCTTCTTTACGGTGGCGTTTGCCTTCCTGTCGACGGTGCTCATCAACGTGATCGCCCTCGCCATTGCGCAGGCGCTCACCCGCAAGGCGCTCAAGGGCACTAACATCTTCCGTACGATCTTCTTTATGCCGAACCTGATCGGCGGCATCGTGCTGGGCTACATTTGGCAGATTCTGATCAACTGCCTGCTCTCCAACATCGGCGCCGACCTTATTGCCCTTAACTCCGCTGCCGGCTTCTGGGGCCTTATCATCCTGACCCTGTGGCAGCAGGTCGGCTACATGATGATCATCTACATCGCCGGTCTGCAGTCCATTCCGTCCGACTACATCGAGGCCGCCAAGGTTGACGGTGCCACGGCATGGCAGACGTTTTGGAAGGTTAAGATCCCCAATCTGATGCCGACGATTACCATCTGCCTGTTCCTGTCCATCACCAACGGCTTTAAGCTGTTCGACCAGAACCTCGCCCTTACCGGCGGCGCCCCTGCGCACTCCACCGAGATGCTCGCCCTGAACATCTACAACACGTTCTACTCGCGTGCCGGCATCGCATGGCAGGGCATTGGCCAGGCCAAGGCGGTTATCTTCTGCATCCTGGTCGTAGCAATCTCCATGATCCAGCTTAAGGCCACGAGGTCCAAGGAGGTGCAGCAGTAATGAAACGCGATAAGGCTATTAACCGCGCGCTCTCGATTTTCTTTACGATTCTGTCGCTCGCGTGGATCTACCCCGTGTTCATGATTGCGCTCAATTCCTTTAAAAAGGGAACAGCAATCAGCACCACCACGGCGTTCGATTTGCTCACGCCCGAGACGTTCAACGGTCTCGCAAACTACGTGCACGCTCTGAACGAGCAGGGCTTTGCCTCGGCGTTTATGTACTCGCTCATCATCACGGTCACGTCGGTCGTTCTGATTTTGGTGTGCTGCTCCATGTGCGCTTGGTACGTAGTGCGCGTCAACAGCAAGATTTCGAACCTCTTCTATTACCTGTTCGTCTTCTCGATGGTCGTGCCCTTCCAGATGCTCATGTTCACGCTGTCCAATTTGGCGGACCGCATCGGCTTCAACACGCCGTTCAACATCTGCTTTATCTACCTTGGCTTTGGCGCGGGCCTGGCGGTCTTTATGTTCGCCGGCTTTGTAAAGAACATCCCGCTCGAGATCGAAGAGGCGGCCATGATCGACGGCTGCAACCCGGTCCAGGTGTTCTTTAAGATTGTTCTCCCCATCATGAAGCCCACCTATCTTTCGGTCGGCATCCTCGAGACCATGTGGGTCTGGAACGACTATCTGCTGCCCTACCTTACGCTCGACTCCACCAAGTACAAGACCATTCCTATCTTGATTCAGTACTTCCGCGGCGGCTACGGCCACGTCGAGCTCGGCCCCATGATGGCCTGCATCATGATGGTCGTTGTCCCCATCGTCATCATGTACATCCTCTGCCAGAAGTACATCATCGACGGTGTGGTGGCAGGTGCCGTCAAGGGCTGATGCCGTAACTGTTTTGCAAGTTTTAGCGGCGCCCCTCAGCGCGGCGCCGCGTATCGAAAGGTAGAGACATGGCCGAGATCGTTCTCAAACATGTTCAGAAGGTGTATCCCAACAACGAGTCCAAAAAGAAGGACTTCTTTGGCAAAAAGAAGAAGACCGAGGAGAAGAAGCACAACCTCAAGGTTACCGAGGACGGCGTGCTCGCTGTAGAGGACTTTAACCTCACCGTTCACGACCAGGAGTTCATCGTCCTCGTTGGCCCCTCTGGCTGCGGTAAGTCCACGACGATGCGCATGGTCGCCGGCCTGGAGGACATTACCTCGGGCGACGTGCTCATCGACGGCAAGCGCGTCAACGACGTCGCTCCCAAGGACCGCGACATCGCCATGGTGTTCCAGAGCTACGCCCTGTATCCCAACATGACGGTGTACGAGAACATGGCGTTTACGCTCGAGCTCAAGAAGGTCCCCAAAGACGAGATTGACCGCAAGGTTCGCTCCGCTGCCGAGATCTTGGGTATTACCGAGTACCTCGACCGTAAGCCCAAGGCGCTTTCGGGTGGCCAGCGCCAGCGCGTCGCCATCGGCCGCGCTATCGTTCGTGACCCCAAGGTCTTCCTGATGGACGAGCCGCTGTCCAACCTGGACGCCAAGCTGCGTAACCAGATGCGTGCCGAGCTCATCAAGCTGCGTCACGAGATTAAGGGCACCTTTATCTACGTTACCCACGATCAGACCGAGGCCATGACCCTCGGCGACCGCATCGTGGTCATGAAGGACGGCGCCGTCCAGCAGATCGCCACGCCGCAAGAGGTCTTCAACCATCCCGCGAACATCTTCGTCGCCGGTTTTATCGGCGTGCCGCAGATGAACTTCTTCGATGCCCAGCTGGTGCGCTCGGGCGACGGCTTCACCGTCAAGACCGAGGATATGAACGTGGCGCTCGCCCCCGAGACCTGCGCTCAGCTTGCTCTCAACTGGGACGACGGCGACGTGAAGGAGATTACGGCCGGCGTGCGCCCCGAGCAGATTCTGCTTGCCGACAAGGACGAGGAGGGTGCGCTCCAGGGCACCGTCGAGGTGACCGAGCTCATGGGTTCGACCGAGCATGTCCACGTGACCGCTCCCGATGGCCAGTTCGTCCTGATCATTCCCGTCGTCGACCTCGAGGCCAAGGGTGCGCTCAAGGCTGGCGACACCATCTGGTTCAAGTTCGAGAAGAACGCGACCCATCTCTTCGATAAGGTGTCTGGCAAGAATCTTATCTAGGCCCGGTGCATCCAGGCCCTCCCTTTGGGCGACTGCGGTATTGCCATCCTTTTGCCGCGGTCACATATAAGGCTTCCCTCCCGTCCACTGGGCGAGAGGGGAGCCTTTCTTTGTGTTGGGGTTGTCCATCTACCAGTTTGTCTTGAACTGTAACAGGAGGAGGGCCAAGGTCGGTCTAGATGTTACAGATCGAGACAGCGTTGAGCTGCCTGTCCTTTCATCTCGATCTGTAACACGAAGGACTGATTTCGGCAGTTACCTGTTACAGAACGAGATTGTTTTAGCCGGCTTATCCATTTGTCTCGATCTGTAACAGGTAGACCCGATTCCAGCGGTTATCTGTTACAGATTGAGACAGTTTCTCGGAACAATTCTGTTTGTCTCGATTTGTAACAGGTAGACCCAATTTTCTCGGCTAGGTGTTACAGGCCGAGATTGTTTGGTCGAGGCAGGCCACGGGCAACACAAGGGCACAAAAAACGGAGCCGTGTTGCCACGACTCCGTTCCTCAAGAGGATGGTAAGGGGAATGGGTTAGTCCAGGTGCCAGATCTCGTCGTTGTACTGGGAGATCGTGCGGTCGGACGAGAAGGTGCCGGCGTTGGCGATATTGATGAGCGCCTTGCGCATCCAGGCGTCCTGGTCCTCGTAGTCTGCCAGCACGCGCTCCTTGGTCTGGATGTACTCCTCAATGTCGAGCAGGGCCATAAACCAGTCCTTGCCCTTGATGTCGTCGTGCAGACGCTGCAGGCGCTCGGCGTTGCCGGTTGCCATAAAGGCGGGGCTGGTGATGAAGTCCACCAGCAGCTTGATGCCGGGCTTGCGGTAGAGCGCACCGGCGTTATAGCTGCCGTCGGCATAGAGCTGCTCGACCTGCTTGGACGAGGCACCAAAGGTGTAGATGTTCTCGTCGCCCACAAGCTCGGCAATCTCCACGTTGGCACCGTCGAGCGTGCACAGGGTCAGGGCACCGTTGAGCATGAACTTCATGTTGGAGGTGCCGCTTGCCTCCTTGGAGGCCAGGCTGATCTGCTCGGAGATGTCGGCAGCGGGAATCACGCGCTCGGCAGCCGTGACGTTGTAGTTCTCGATCATAACGACCTGCAGGTAGGGAGCTACGTCGGGGTCGTTGGCAATCCATTGGGAAAGCGTCAGGATCAGATGGATGATGTCCTGTGCGATGGTGTAGGCGGGAGCGGCCTTGCCGCCAAAGATGATGGTGACGGGGTGCTCGGGCTTGTTGCCGTTCTTGATATCGAGGTACTTCCAGATAATGTAGAGCGCGAGCATCTGCTGGCGCTTGTACTCGTGGATACGCTTGACCTGAACATCGATGATGGCGTTGGAGGGAATGGTCACGCCCTGCTCGAGCGCCATGAACTGGCGCATGATGGCCTTGGCCTCGACCTTGGTGGCGGCCAGGCGCTCAAGAACATCCTTGTCGTCGGCGAACTCGGCGAGCTTGCTCAGGTCGCCGGTGCTGCGCCAATCGGTGCCGATCACATCGTCGAGCAGGTTGGCGAGCGCGGGGTTGGCGCCATGAATCCAGCGGCGGAAGGTGATGCCGTTGGTCTTGTTGGAGAACTTCTCGGGATAAATCTCGTAGAACGGATGAAGCTCGGTGTCCTTCAAGATCTTGGTGTGGAGCGCGGCGACGCCGTTGATGGAGAAGCCAAAGTGAATGTCCATGTGGGCCATGTGGACGGTGTCGTGCTCATCGATGATGGCGACGCGCGGGTCATCGTGCTCGGCCTTGGCGACCTCGTCGAGCTTGACGATGATGTCGGCGATGGCGGGCGAGACCTTCTGCAGGCTGGCGAGCGGCCACTTCTCGAGCGCCTCGGCAAGAATCGTATGGTTGGTGTAGGCGACCATGGAGCGCACGATGGTAACGGCCTCATCAAACTCGATGCCGTGCTCGGTGGTGAGCAGGCGGATGAGCTCGGGAATGACCATGGTGGGGTGCGTGTCGTTGATTTGGACCACGGCGTAGTCGGCAAGGTCGTGCAGGTTGCTGCCGCGCTCGACGGCCTCGTCGATCAGGAGCTGGGCGGCGTTGCTCACCATGAAGTACTCCTGGTAGATGCGAAGCAGGCGGCCCTGCTCGTCGGAATCATCCGGGTAGAGGAACAGGGTGAGGTTCTTGGCGATCTCGGTCTTGTCAAAGTCGATGGAGCTACCGGGGACCAGGCCGTCGTCGACACTTGCCAGGTCGAACAGGCGCAGGCGGTTCTTGGTGGGCTGGCCGTAACCGGGCACATCGATGTTGACGAGCTTGGAGGTGACGGCAAAATCGCCAAACTCGACGGTGTAGGAGCGGTCGTCATCGATCAGAATGTCCTGCTCGCCGAGCCACTCGTCAGGGACGGCCTTCTGCTGGTTGTCGACAAAGCGCTGGCGGAACAGGCCGTAGTGGTAGTTGAGACCAACGCCGTCACCGGTGAGACCCAGCGTGGCGATGGAGTCCAGGAAGCACGCGGCCAAACGGCCCAGGCCGCCATTGCCCAGCGACGGCTCGACCTCAAACTCCTCGATCTTGTTGAGGTCGTGGCCCGCGGCGGTGAGCTGCTCCTTGACCTCGTCGTAGATGCCGAGGTCGATCATGTTGTTGATGAGCAACTTGCCGATCAAAAACTCGGCAGAGATGTAATAGAGCTTTTTCTTGCCGTTGTTGAGCGGGCAGGCGGCAGAGCGCTCCTGCACGAGTTTGACGAGCAGCTTGTAAATGTGGCGATCATCGAGTTGCTCGAGCGAAGTTCCAAAGGACTGCTCGGCAAGATCCGCAAGATTGATATGGGGCATGTTTCCTCCTGTGGTGAGTCGACTACATGTCAGAAATTCAAAAGAAGCCCGCGCGAGGGATTGGGATGGCCTCGCGCGGGAAAAGCGGTCGCGTCCGCACGGTGGGGTGGGGTCGGGCGCGGTGGCTCCTATTGGGGAAGCTCAATTTCGGCTTCCGACGGGATGCGGAAGTAGGTTTCGGTCCAGTCGGTGAGCTTGTGCTCGAGCTCGCGGGTGATGGCGCCATCGAGCATGCGCCAGGTCCAGTTGCCGCCTAGGGTGGCGGGGGTGTTGATACGGGCCTCATTTCCCAGGTTGAGGAGGTCCTGCATGGTGTAGATGCAGGTGTCGCTCACACTGGCGGCAATGGTGCGGTTGAGCGCATCGGTGATGGGCTCGCCAGCCTGCTGATGGGTGTACAAAGCTGCCTGCTCGCGCTGACGCGGAGTGGCCGTACCCTCGAACCAGCCGCGTGCCGTTTCGTTGTCGTGCGTGCCCACATAGGCGACGGTGTTGGCGATGTAGTTGTGGGGCAGATAGTATGAGTTGCTGCCCTCAAAGGCAAACTGCAAGATCTTCATGCCAGGGAAGCCCGTGGTGTCGCGCATGTCGATAACGCCGGGGGTAAGGAAGCCAAGATCTTCGGCGATGATGGGCAGTGTGCCGAGTTTTTCCTCGAGCGTCTTGAAGAGCTTGAGGCCGGGGCCCTGCGTCCACGAACCGTAAGACGAGTCGGGTGAAGAGAAAGGCACCTCCCAAAAGGCTTCGAATCCGCGGAAGTGGTCCAAGCGGATGACGTCGTACATGTCGAGGGCGGCGCGAATGCGGTCCTCCCACCAGGAGAAGCCGTCGGACTCCATGGCGTCCCAGTCGTAGATGGGGTTGCCCCAGTACTGGCCGGTGGCCGAGAACTGGTCGGGCGGCGTGCCGGCGACGCTCACGGGATTGCCGGCGGCGTCGATCTTAAAGAGCTCAGGTGTCGCCCACATCTCGACGGAGTCACGCGAGACATAGATGGGCAGGTCGCCGATGATCAGGATGTCGCGCTCGTTGGCATAGGCTTTGAGGCGGCTCCACTGGCGATTGAAGTAGTACTGCGTCATCTGGTGGTAGAGCATACGCGCCGGATGGTCGGCGCAGACCTTGGCGGAAGCCTCGCCGCGGCGGCGGAGCTCCTCGGGCCACTCCCAAAACGCCTTGAGACCGCACTCCTCTTTGACGGTCATGAACTCGCAGTAGGGGATGAGCCAGTCCTCGTTGGCCTGGATAAAGTCATCGAAATCGGCCGGCTTGTCGGCAGCAAAGCGCTCAGCGGCTCGGTCGAGAATCTGACGGCGGCCGCCAAAGATAGCACCGTAGTCGACATTGCTTGGGTCGGATCCCAGATACACGCCGTCGATATCGCGCTGCTCTAGGTAGCCAGCCTCGATAAGCTCGGCAAAGTCGATGAAGTTGGGGTTGCCCGCACGGGCCGAGAACGACTGATACGGAGAATCGCCGTAGCTCGTTGTCGTAAGGGGGAGAATCTGCCAGTAATGTTGTTTGCACGAGGCGAGGAAATCGACAAAGTCATAGGCGTTCCAGCCAAAGCCGCCGATACCGTACGGTCCGGGCAGAGACGAGATGGGCATGAGAACACCGCTTGCACGCTCCATGGATGTGCTCACCAACCTTCTTGTTGTGGGATCGGCCTGCAGATGGATGAACAGCCCGTCCCGAGTTCTAGAGTCGATGTCCCTATTGTAGAACATGTTGTTTAAACATGTATAGGCGAGATTAAAAAGTTGGCCCATTTTCGGTAAACGGTTACGCGCCATGAAAAAAGCCCCGGTCTCACATCGTGAGATCGGGGCAAGAACGGTATGTAGGCTTTTTGCTACTCGGCGTCGGCGAAGCCGTTGGGGTTGTGGCTCTGCCAATTCCAGCTGTCACGGCACATATCCGCGATGTCGTACTGGGCCTTCCAGCCCATCATGCGTTCGGCCTTGGAGGCATCGCACCAGTTGGCGGCGATGTCGCCGGCACGGCGCTCGCGGATCACATAGGGCAGCTCCTTGCCGCAGGCCTTGGAAAAGGCGGCGACGACCTCGAGTACCGAGGTGCCGGTGCCGGTGCCCAGGTTAAAGATCTCGACGCCGGTCTTGCCGTTCATCCAGTTGAGGGCGGCAACGTGACCAGAGGCCAGGTCGCACACGTGGATGTAGTCGCGAACACCGGTGCCGTCGGGGGTGGGGTAGTCGTTGCCAAAGACCTGCACGGCCTCGAGCTTACCGACGGCGACCTGGGCGACATAGGGCACCAGGTTGTTGGGGATGCCCTTGGGGTCCTCGCCGATCAGGCCCGACGGATGAGCGCCGATGGGGTTGAAGTAACGGAGCAGCACGACGTCCCACTCGGGGTCGGCGGTGTGGACGTCCATGAGGATCTGCTCAATCATCCACTTGGTCCAACCATAGGGGTTGGTCGCGGGCTTCTTGGGGTCCTCTTCGGTGACGGGCGGATTGTCCGGATCGCCGTAGACGGTCGAAGAGCTCGAGAAGATGATGGACTTACAACCGTGGTTGCGCATGACATCGATGAGCACCAGGGTGTTCTCGATATTGTTGTGGTAGTACTCGACGGGCTTGCTCACCGACTCGCCAACGGCCTTAAAGCCGGCGAAGTGGATGACGCGGTCGATCTGGTGGGTATCGAAGATCTTATTCATCGCATCGCGGTCGAGCACGTTGGCTTCGTAGAAGGTGAGGTTCTTGGCGGCCTCGTCGCCCACGATGGTCTTGACGCGGTCGATGGCAACGGCGCTGGAGTTGGAGAGGTCATCGACGACGACAACCTGGTAGCCACCCTCGAGCAGCTGAACGACGGTGTGCGAGCCGATAAAGCCGGCGCCGCCGGTAACGAGGACGCAGGTGTCTTTGGGGTCGAGTGCTTTGGACATGTAGTCTCCTATCGAATCAGGAACACTTCTTGAGGGGAGTATAGCGCAGCTGGGGGCGCCCAAAACACGCGGGGCAGGAAAACCAGAGGATTGATGTTAACGTACTCATAGGGTGTTATTTGCATAATCCTTACCTTTGGCGCGGGGCGTATTTGCGAGCCGCTGACCATGCTTTTCCAGCCGTTCGTGGAAATAGTTGGGACAAGCGCGATGTGCGTTAATATGTTTGAGTTGAGCGACATATAAATAAACATGTAACGGAGTACATATGTCACCAAACAACGATTCCATCTTTACGCAGGAGCTTTCGCGCCGCACTGCCCTTAAGGCTCTTTTCGGCGCCGCCTCCGCGGCTGTTCTTTTTGGCCTGCCCGCCCGCGCCCATGCGGCTGAGGCCAGCCAAGAAACCACCGACAAACTGAATGCCGCCCAGGCCCAGCTCGACGAGGTCCAGGCTCAGCTCGACAGCATCGCCAATGAGTACGCGACGCTCGCCAACAAGAATGCCCAGACCCTCAGCGATATCGAGGGCGTTCAGGGTCAGATCGACGAGACGCAGGCTCAGATCGACACCAAGAAGTCGGAGCTCAAGAAGAAGCGTAACGACCTTTCCGACCGCGTGGCGGCAAGCTACAAGTCGGGCGGTACCAATATCCTGTCGTTGCTGCTCGCTTCTGGCTCGTTTGAGGAGCTCGTCGCCAACGCGCATTACGTCGAGAAGATCAACAAGAGCGACCGCGACGCCATCGAGGACATTCAGACCATCCAAAAGGAGCTCGACACGCAAAAGTCCGAGCTCGAGTCGCAGAAGGCCGACCTGGAGAAGCTCAAGGACCAGCAGACTGCTCAGATGCAGGACATGCAGGCCAAGCAGCAGGAGGTCCAGACGGTTCTGAACGGCCTCTCCGACGATGTCAAGGAACTCATGGCCCAGCGTGATTCCGAGATTCTCGCTGCCGCCCAGGCAGAGGAGGCTGCCAGGAAGGCTGCCGCTGCCGCGGCTGCCGCAAACAAGAACAATTCCTCTTCGGGCGGTCCGAGCTCGGGTGGCGGCTCGTATGCCGGCGGCACCCCACAGCAGAATGCCGGTTCGGGCAAGCAGCAGGCTGTCGTCAACGCATGCTACTCCACGCCTTCGCCTGGCCTGAACTGGTGCGCCGCTTGGGTTACCAATGTGTTCCGCAACGCCGGCGTGGGCTACTTTGGCGGCAACGCGTGCGACATGTTTAACGCCTGGTGCTACAGCTCCGATCGTTCGGCGCTGCAGGTGGGCATGATTGTGGCCGACTCGTCGCACGGTGGTACCGGTACGCCGGGTCTGCTGTACGGACACGTGGGCATCTATGTTGGCGGCGGCATCGTTATGAGCAACGAGGGCGCCATTACGTCTAAGTCGCTTGATTCGTTTATTAGCTTCTATGGCACTGGCTCTGGCGTGCGCTGGGGCTGGCTCGGCGGCGTGGTGCTGTCGTAACTGTAAGTTGGGCCTGGGTCCGCGGCGTCCGCGCGCACCTTTGGTCGCCTGCTCAAACAGTCCTATGCAAGACGAAGGCCACATTAAGTGGCCTTCTTTGCGTGCGGAACTCGCGATCAATCAAATATATTGCGGGCGGGCACGCGGCCCTCTCGGGTTCGGGGCGCGACACACCGGACTGGGTTATCTGAATAAATATGGTGAAGGCCCCTTTCGGGGCCTTCTTTGTTTAGAGGAATTCGCCTACTCGGTGGACTTCGGGTTCTAGGTCTACGTTGAATTGGTCTTTGACGGTTGCTTGGATGTGGCGGATGAGTTCGTCGACATCGGCTGCGGTGGCGTGGTCGGCGTTGACGATGAAGCCGCAGTGCTTTTCGCTCACCTGCGCGCCGCCGATGGCGTGTCCTCGCAGGCCGGCGTCCATGATGAGCTTGCCGGCAAAGTAGCCCTCGGGGCGCTTGAAGGTGGAGCCGGCACTCGGCATGTCGAGCGGCTGCTTGTCCTCGCGGCGCTGGCGGTAGTCGTCCATGTCGGCCTTGATCATCGCGGCGTTGCCCGGGGCGAGATTGAAAGTGGCCGAAAGCACGACGAAACCGTCGTCGGCAATGCGGCTCTTGCGATAGCCCAGGTTGAGCTCATCGACATCGAACTCAATAATGCTGCCGCTACCGCGGGTGCCGTCGTCGAGCATGCGGGCGGGCTTGTAGACGCGCACGGACTCCAGCAGATCGGCCATGCAAGCGCCGTATGCTCCGGCGTTCATGTAGCAGGCACCGCCGACCGATCCGGGAATGCCCGAGATGGGCTCCATGCCGGTAAGGCCGGCCTCGGCTACCGCGGCTGCGACATCGGAAAGCAAGGCGCCGGCTGCCGCCGTGACGTGCGTGCCGTCGACCGTAATGTCGGAGAGGCCCTCGCCCAGCGCTACGACGACGCCGCGGATGCCCTTGTCGCCGACGAGCAAGTCGGAGCCGTTGCCCACGATGGTGAGTGGTAGATTGCAGCGATAGCAGGTATCGAGCGTGGCGACGAGGCCCTGCTCAGTATCGGGCGTGACAAAGACGTCGGCCGGACCGCCGATCTTAAACGTGGTGTGCTCGCGCATGGGCTCGCTCATCAGCACGTTGTCCTCGCCGGCAACGCCAGCGAGCGCGCACAGCAGGTCCTCGTTAAAAAAATCGTTCTCGTGCATACGAATATCCGCCTTTTGGTGGTCGTTGTCATCAATCGATTGCAATATACCCCACCCGGACGGATTTGGTGCGCTGGCGGCGATAAAACAGCCGTCCACCGGATTGGTAAAGTGTTTATCACCGAGGTAGAGGGGTAGTCGCTATACTTTCAAGAGATTGCGCGTAAACCCGGAAGGAGCGAGATGGCCAACAAAGTCACCCTCAAGCAGATCGCCCAGGAGGTGGGGCTTTCCCCCTCGTCGGTCTCGCTTGTTCTCAATAATCGGCCCTGTCGCATCTCGGAAGAAAACCGCAAGCTCATCAAAGAGGTCGCGGCGCGCAACCACTATGTTCCCAACCAGATTGCGCGCAGCCTGGTCATGCGCGAGTCGCGCACGCTGGGCCTTATCGTCCCTAACATCGAGAGCCGCTTTTTTGCCTCGCTCGCCGGTAGCCTGGAAAAGCGCTGCCGCGAGGACGGCTATGCGCTCTTCATTACCAGCTCGGGCGGAAGCGCCGATGACGATCTGGAGCTGCTGCGCCAGCTGGTGACGCGCGGCGTTGATGGCGTCTTCCTGGTGGTGGGTGACGAGTTCTCCGATGACCGCGCCCTGCGCGAAGAGGTCAGCCACCTGCCCATCCCGGCCGTAATGGTCGACCGTGCCATTGAGGGGCTCGAGTGCGACAAGGTGATGTTCGACCACGAGATGGGCGGCTATATGGCCACCCGCTATCTGATCGAGCAAGGCCACCGCCGTATTGCCTGCCTGGTTAATGCCCGCCGTTCCAATACGGGTCGCAAGCGACTTGCCGGCTATGAGCGCGCGCTGCGCGAGGTTGGCCTGCCGATCGACGCGCGTTTGGAGTTTGAGAGCGAGTACTACATTCCGAGCGCATACGAGGCCTCGGAGGCAGTGCTCGCAACTGACGCCACTGCCGTGTTCGCAAGCTCGGATAACATTGCCCTCGGTTTGCTCAAGCGCTTGCACGAGATGGGGAAGAGCATCCCGGGCGATATCTCGGTGGTGAGCTATGACAACTCGGCGGCCGACGTTCTCTTTGAGCCGGCGCTGACCGCGATTGAGCAGGACCCTGGTGTCCTTGCGGAGCATGCTTTTGGCTGCATGTCCAAGCGTCTTGCCGGTAGGGGCGGCAGGCGTGCCGAAGAGGTCGTTCTGGAGCCGGAGCTTATCGTTAAGGACAGCGTGCTCGAGCTTACTAAACACAACTAAACACGTTTACCAATTTGCAGAGACCGAATGTGGAGCACCTGTGACAATCAACGCCGCAGGTGAATGTCGCGTTTTGCTAATCGATGGGATTGATAAGGGTGGTAAAACGTTTTTTCACCATGATAAAACGTTTTAGCAAATATACTGGTCCCAACGAAAGGTTGCCGTATTGGAGGGTGACCGCACAGCGAAGGGACATAAACAATGGCTAAAACACTGGGGACGCCGTGGCAAAAGCTGGGCCACGAGGTGCCGGCTTCCGAGCTCGAGGGCGTCGACCTGTATTGGCGCGCATCGAACTATCTGTCCGTCGGTCAGATCTACCTTCGCTCTAACCCGCTAATGCGCCCCGACTTTGTTGATGAGAAAACCGGTGAGGTGCGCGACTTCGGTCGTCCGGACGTTAAGCACCGCCTGGTTGGCCACTGGGGCACCACGCCCGGCATCAACTTCCTGTTCGGTCACGTCAATCGACTGATCGCCGACCACAACCAGAATGCTATCTTCTTGATGGGCCCTGGTCACGGTGGCCCCGCCGGTACTGCTCAGTCGCTGCTCGACGGCACCTACCGCGAGATTCGCCCCGACATCACCAATGACGAGGCCGGCCTGCAGAAGTTCTTCCGCCAGTTCTCTTATCCCGGCGGCATCCCGAGCCACTTTGCGCCCGAGACGCCCGGTTCCATCCACGAGGGCGGCGAGCTCGGCTACACGCTCAGCCACGCTTACGGTGCCGTCATGGACAACCCGAGCCTGTTGGCCGTGGCCGTGGTGGGCGACGGCGAGTCCGAGACCGGTCCGCTCGCGACCTCTTGGCAGTCCAACAAGCTCGTGAATCCGGCAACCGACGGTATCGTGCTGCCGATCCTGCACCTCAACGGCTACAAGATCGCCAACCCCACCATCCTCGCCCGCGTGTCCGACGAAGAGCTCACCAAGTTCTTTGAGGGCATGGGCTATAAGCCGCACTTCTTTGTCGCCGGCTTTGACGACGAGAGCCACGCAAGCATTCATGCGCGTTTCGCTGCCCTGTTTGAGCAGGTCTTCGATGAGATCTGTGACATCAAGGCAACCGCGCAGGCCCAGGCCGCCGCAGGCGAGACCGTGGTCCGCCCGGCCTACCCCATGATTGTGTTCCGCACGCCCAAGGGCTGGACCTGCCCCAAGCAGATCGACGGCAAGAAGACCGAGGACTCCTGGCGCGCGCATCAGGTGCCGCTGGCGAGTGCCAAGGACACCCACGAGCACTTCCGCGTGCTGCGCGAGTGGCTGCGTTCCTACAAGCCCGAGGAGCTCTTTACGCCCGAGGGCCAGGTGCGCCCCGAGGTGACGGCCTTTATGCCGACCGGCGAGCTGCGCATCGGCGCCAACCCCAACGCGAACGGCGGTAAGGTGCGCCGCGAGCTCGAGCTGCCCGATATTCATGCCCACGAGGTCCCCGTCGCAACTAAGGGTCATGGCTGGGGCTCTACCGAGGCCGCCCGCGTCTTTGGTGAGTACACTGCCGACGTTCTGGCCAATAACATGGATGACTTCCGCATCTTCGGTCCCGACGAGACCGCGTCCAACCGTCTGCAGGCTGCCTACAAGGTGACCAAGAAGCAGTGGGACGCCGGCTTCTACGAGGACGGGGCCAACGACGAGCTGCTGGCGGGCTCCGGTAAGGTCGTCGAGCAGCTGTCCGAGCACCAATGCGAGGGCTTCCTCGAGGCCTACGTGCTCACTGGCCGTTCCGGCGTGTGGAGCTCCTACGAGAGCTTTGTCCATGTGGTCGACTCCATGGTCAACCAGCACTGCAAGTGGCTCGAGGCTACCAAGCGCGAGATTCCGTGGCGTGCCCCCATCAGCGGCCTTAACATTTTGCTGTCGAGCCACGTCTGGCGTCAGGACCACAACGGCTTCTCGCACCAGGACCCCGGCTTTATCGACCTGCTGCTCAACAAGGCCAACGACACGCACATCGTGAATGCCTACTATCCGGCCGACGCCAACATGGCCCTTGCCGTTGCCGAGCGCGTCTACCAGTCCACCGACTGCGTCAACGCCATCTTCTGCGGCAAGCAGCCTGCTCCGACCTTCCAGACGGTCGACGAGGCCAAGGCGGAGCTCGCCGAGGGCGTTGCGACCTGGGAGTGGGCATCGACCGCCGATTCGCTCGCCGAGGCCGATGTCGTGGTCGCCACCTGCGGCGACGTGCCGACGCTCGAGGCTCTGGCTGCAACCGACATGCTGCGCGAGCTGGGCATCAAGGTATGGTTCGTCAACGTGGTCGATCTGCTCAAGATCCAGAACGTCTGCGAGAACGACCAGGCTCTCAGCGACGAGCGCTGGGCTGAGCTGTTCGGCTGCGGCGAGAAGCCCGTCCTCTTCGCGTTCCACGCCTATGCCGGCACGATTCGCCGCCTGATCTGGAACCGCCCCGGCCACGATGCCTTCCGCGTCCACGGCTACGAGGAGAAAGGCTCCACGACAACGCCGTTCGACATGCTGCGCCTGAACAACATGGACCGCTGGACACTGGCCGCCGACGTGCTGCGCATGGTCGACGCCGATAAGTTTGCCGAGCAGATTGATAAGTGGGAGGCATTCCGCACCGAGGCCTTTGAGTTCGCGTGCGATGAGGGCTACGACCACCCGGCCTTCACCGACTGGGTCTGGCCCGACGCCGCAGCCGCAACCGCTGCCGACGGCGCGCTCTCCGCAACGCAGCTAACTGCCGGCGACAACGAATAGCATCCGGGACGGTCTCGCGCTGGGGCCGCCTCCGGGCGGGTGCCTTCCTCTGAGAAGTGGGCTTCGCGAACTTCTCAGAGGAAGGCACCCGCCCGGAGGCGGCCCTCTCGACCGTTTCGATCTGCGGGGGCTGATTATTTTTAATGTAATTGGGACTTTGCTGATGCTGCCTTGGGACAGCGCATCTACCTTTGGTCAGCCAAGGTTACATCGCCGGGGCCGGGGAGACATACTTTGTTTTGAGAAGTTCGCGAAGCCCACTTCTCAAAACAAAGTATGTCTCCCCGGCCCTCGCCCGTATTGCCCCGCTGAGCGAGCTAAAGGCGCCATGCACCGATACGCAAAAGCAGCGGCTTGAAATTGGTGCTATATTCGGCTTGAGTTGTTTAATGCTAGTACGGGAGGCTGATATGGGGCTGTTTAAGAAGAAAAACCCGCAGGATGCCTTTGATCCCGATGTGTTTACCATTACGGATACGATATTGGACCCGCCGCGGTTTACGTTTTTGCCTGCTATCTACCAGGATGCCACGCGTCGTAAGTGGGCTGTGCATCAGCGCGGTGCGCAGCCAAAGATCTTTGACTATGCGGATGTGCTGCAGTGCGAGGTGGCCGAGGCGGGTGACCCGGAGGCCGACGAGACGCCTTCAAAACAGGAATTTGCCCAGCGTATTCTGGCAAATCCTGCCAAGGCGGCAAAAATAAATGCGGCAAAGCGTAATATGTGTCTTGGTATGGGTGTTGTTGTGGCGGTCCAGACGGGAAAAGACGAGGTTTCCAAATTAGAGATTCCCGTTATGACCGACGAAGTCAAACGCGATTCAAGCCTATATAAGTCGTATCGGAATGTCGCCGAGAAAATCAAGGCCGAGTTTGATGCCATGGGAGGGCTGGCCTAATTCTGGTGACATACATTTTTGAATGAGGAGTCTGTGCAATGGCAGGCGAATCTTATGCAATTCCCCCCAAAGACCGTGCTGTTGAGGGAATTCTTTGGTACATCCAGCACCATCAGCTTGCCGGTGGCGATCGCCTGCCGGCCGAGCGCGTGCTGTGCGAGGTTATTGGCGTTTCGCGTACGGCGTTGCGTGCTGGCATCACGCGGCTCATTTCGTGCGGAACGCTCGAGAGCCGCCGCGGATCGGGTACGTATGTGTGTCCTCCCAAACCGCTGAACATCTTCCAGGAAACGTATAATTTCTCCGATGCCGTGCGGACTGCCGGCCTGCACCCCTCTTCGCGCTTGGTTTCCACCGAGACGGTCGAGGCAGATGAGGTACTTGCCGACAAGCTTGGGGTGGCCGCAGGCGCTCCCTTGCTCCGCATGCAGCGCGTCCGTCTCATTGAGGGCGAGCCGGCTTCAATCGAAACAGCCCATGTCAACCTGTCTCTTTGCCCGTCGCTTCCCGACCATGATTTTGAGCACGAGAGCCTCTACGACGTCTTGCTCAGAGAAGGCGGCGTGCGTGTTGAACATGGACGCGAGCACATCTCAATCTCGCGCCTGAACGCCGAGGAGGCCGAGCTTCTCCAGCAAGAAGAGGGAACGCCGGTATTCTATGAGAGCACGATTGAGTTTGATAAAGACATGCGCTTTGTGGAGCATTGCAAATCGGTGATTCTGCCCACGAAGTTCCGCTTTGCCGATAACGGCGAAAAGAACGGCATGAAGAGCGTGGCAGGTGAACAATGGCTGAAACAGTAGAGACCACCCCGGTCTATATGCGCATACGCCGCCGTATCGAGGAGCGGATCGAGCGCGGCATATATCCCACGGGCTCGATGATTCCGTCCGAGAACGAGCTCGCTGAGGAGTTTGGCACGACGCGCCTGACCATCCGAAGCGCCGTTGACGAGCTGGTTCGTCGCGGCCAGATTCGCCGTGTTCGTGGAAAAGGCGCCTTCGTGGCGCAGAAGGTGCCCGTAACGTTTGAGCGTACCGGCGGCTTCCGTGAATCGGTCCGCGCCTCGGGAGGCGAGCCGTCCGTTCGTATCCTCGCGCGCTCCAAGCGCTACGCCGGACCGTACTATGCCGATCTGTTTGGCATTGCCGAGGACGACCTGCTCTATTCCATTCGACGTCTTAACTGCGTCAATGGTGACCCCTTCTCCATCGAGATGGCGCTGATTCCCTGCCTGCTGTTCCCGACCATCGAGGAGATCGATGTGTCGGTCTTCAGTCTGTACGAGACCTATGAGATGCTGGGTCGAAAGCCGGCCATGGCGCAGGAAAAGCTCAATATCGAAGCGCTGGGCGCGCGAGACGCCGGCCTGCTTGGCTTGGAGCAAGGCGATCTTGCCTTGACGCTGGAATGCGTGAGCTATGACGCGAGCGGCCAGGCGATTGAGTACGTCAAATCGTTCAACCGCGGCGATGCGGGCGGATATACCTATACGTACTAGCTGGTGCTTTTGCATAACGGGCAGAAAAAGCCGACTGATTTCGAATCGTTAAGCAGGCTATATATACAACCTTACATGGTTCAAAATCGACCGTTCGCCGATGGGGAAAGATTAGTCGGCAAATAGGTATCAAAAAGCCGTAACCTGTAACTGTGATTGGTATCAAATACTAATAATTTGTTACGAGGTGAGACGATGAAAATGCTCGATTACGTTCAGCTTGCCCATATGCGTATGGGCGAGAACCTCGAGCGTTCGTCCGAGCTTGTAGGCCAGCTCGTCGATATTTTCCAGTCCACATCCTTTGGTGCACTGCGTATCGTCGCTTCGGGTTCGTCCCGTCATGCCGCCGATTGCGCCCGCGATTACCTGCAGGACGCACTGCGGATGCAGGTGTCCGTTGTGACGCCTGAGGCCTTTGTCGACTTTGAGCATGCCTATCCACAGAATGCGCTCAACATCGCTATTTCTCAGAGTGGCTATTCGACTAACACGATTGCGGCGCTCGACTACATGCGCGCGAACGACATGGCCGCGGTTGCGCTCACGGCAAACGTCGAAGCTCCCATTAAGGATCATGCCGATATCGTTCTCGACTACGGCGTGGGCGTCGAGTCGGTGGACTTTGTGACCTTGGGTGTTCAGACGCTTATCGAGTACCTGGTGCTCTTTGGCATTTACGGTGGTCAGGCACGCGGGACGATTGACGCCGATGGCGTCGCCCAGCGCCTTGACGATCTGCGCGAGGCCATCCAGGCCAACGCCGCGATGTGCAAGACCGCCGAGGCATATGTCCAAGATCATCTGCTCGAGCTGTCGGAGCACGTGCCTGCCATGGTTGTGGGCAACGGTCCCAACTATGGCGTTGCCGAAGAGGCGGCGCTCAAGCTGAGTGAGACTATCAAGATTCCGGCCATGCATCACGAGGGCGAGGAGTTCGTCCATGGTCCCGAGATGCAGATTACCCCGGGCTATCTGGTGCTTATCGTCGACGATCCTCGAGGGTCGGAGCGTCTGGCAAATATCGCCGACGCGCTGTCGAAGGTAACGAAAAAGGCCGTCCTGCTAACCATGCATCCCAAGGGCAAGGCACACGAGATTGCGGTACCGCAGGTGGCTCCGCTGCTTGCCGCGATTCCCAACCTGGTGTTCTTCCAGACGATGGCGGCAATGGTCACCGAGCGTCTGAACTCGTGGGACGTCCATCCGTATCTCGATGCCGTCTCCAAGCAAATGGAGGTTAAGGCGGAAGGCTACGAGGAATCGGTCAACACGCTTAAGGCCAAAGCGGCCGAGTGCTACGGAATGTAGGCGGGCGTTGTCGCTCGTTGGCATAGGGGATGTTAAGGCAGCCCCAGAAAGGAGAAGCAAATGAAGGAAACCGAGAAGATCGAGATCATGAATTTCGACCAGGAGGGCTACCTCGAGGACGGCAAGGCGCTCTACGAGACCGGCAAGAAGATGACCGCGCTCGCCGACAAGGTCGCCGACGAGGGCTATGACGCCGTGTTCCTGATGGGTGTTGGCGGCACCTGGGATGAGCTCATGCAGCTCGAGTATCTCATGAACAAGTTCGGCGACCGCGACCTCGAGGTCTACCTGATCCACGCCGCCGAATGGAACGTCTCCGGCCACAAGCGCATGACCGACAAGTCCGTCGTGCTCACCGCCTCCGAGTCCGGCACCACCCCCGAGGTCCTCGAGGCCGTCAAGAAGATGAAGGACATGGGCGTGCGCGTCTACGCCATGACCAAGCCCGAGGGCCCCATCGGCCAGGCTGTCGGTGCCGAGAACTGCGTCGCCATGGCTTCTGACCATGGTTCCGGTGGCTGCGAGAAGGGCTACTACCTCGCCGACTGCTTCGGTCTGCGCCTGCTCAACCGTCGCGGCTGCTTCCCCAAGTTCGATCTGTTCATCGAGCAGACCAAGGACATCTGGAAGGATATGCTCGATATCCGTAAGCGCTTCGAGCCGCGCGCCGAGGAGCTCGCCAAGAAGTACGCCCTCGCGCCCTACACCATGTTCATCGGCTCCGGTGCCCTGTGGGGCGAGACCATCCTGTTCTCGATGTGCATCCTCGAGGAGATGCAGTGGAAGCGCACCCGCTACATCACCTCGGCCGACTTCTTCCACGGCACCCTGGAGCTCGTGGAGCCCGGCGTCCCCGTGTTCCTGTTCATGGGCGAGGACGAGAACCGTAAGCTCGACGAGCGTGTCCGCGCCTTCCTGACCCGCGGCGTGACCGGCGACACCGACATCAACATCATCGACACCGCCGAGTTCGCCATCCCCGGCCTTGACGACGACTTCCGTGTCATCGTTTCCCCGTGGATCCTGACGGTGCTCGTGACTGACCGCCTGGCTCGCTACTACGAGACGGTCACCAAGCACAACCTCAAGTATCGTCGTTACTATCACCAGTTCGACTACTAAAGCCAAGCGCGGGGACGCGTCAGTCACGGAAGGATTCGCAGAATGAGACAGTACATCATTGCCAGCCATGCACACTTCGCTACCGGCATCAAGGAGAGCATTGAGCTGCTCTCGGGCGCTCGCGACAACGTCCACGACCTTTCGATGTTCGTCGACGATCGCATGGACGTGGCCGAGGAAGCCCAAAAGCTGCTGGCAGGCATGTCTGCCGACGATGATGTCGTCGTCTGCACCGACCTTTTTGGCGGCAGTGTGAACAACGAGTTCACCAAGATCGTCCAGACGCGTCCCCGCACCTACCTTGTCACCAATATGAACCTTCCGCTGCTCATCCAGCTGCTGTTCTCAGATGAGTCGGCTCCGGTTGAGGAGACAATTCGCGCCATCGTCGCTGCGGACGATACGCGCGTCAAGTTCGTCAACGACCTGCTGGTCGATGACGACGAGGAAGAAGAGTTCTAATCCGCAGCGCCTATCGCAACGCCGCTCGCCGGCACAAGACCTTTGGGGGGTCACATTATGATTCAGCTACTTCGCGTTGACCATCGTCTGCTTCACGGCCAGGTCGCAGTCTCTTGGGTCCAGGGCCTTGGTTCTAACTGCATCTTCTGTGTGGGCGACAAGGTCGCCAACGACCCGGTGTGGAAGACCACGCTCAAGATGGGCAAGCCTGCCGGTTGCAAGCTCGTCATTAAGGATATGGCGAGCGCCATCGAGGCCATTAACTCGGGCGTGACCGACAAGTACAAGATGATCATCTGCGTTGCCACCATCGCCGAGGCAAAGCAGCTTGCCGAGGGCTGCCCGCAGATCAAGTCCATCAACCTGGGCAACACCAAGCCCAAGGACGAGAAGCGCCCCGACGCGCGTCAGGTTTCTCGCCAGATCTTCCTGACCGCAGCCGAGGAGGCCGATGTGCGCGAGATGTTGAGTAAGGGCATCGAGGTCGAGATTCGTCCTCTGGCCGACGACCCCAAGGTCGATTGCGCGAGCGTGCTCTAAACGGTTTACATCGAAGAGGGTCCACTCTTCGTAGTTTCCTAATTGGAAAGGGGGATATATGCTTACCCAAGCAATCCTCATCGGACTTATCGCCGCATTTGGTAAGTTCGACTACCAGCTCGGTACGCTTTACGCGTTCCGTCCCATCGTCCTGTGCCCGCTCGTGGGCCTGGTGCTGGGGGATTTGCAGTCTGGTCTTGCGATTGGCGCGAGCCTGGAACTGCTGTTCATGGGCTCGATCTCCATCGGTGCCTATGTTCCGCCCGATGAGACGATCGGCGGCGTGCTCGCCTGCGCCTTCGCTATCCAGCTGGGCCAGAGCACCGAGGCTGCCATCGCACTCGCCATGCCCATTGCAACGCTGTGCCTTGCCATCAAGAACATCCTGAACGCGGCCCTGCCGATTCTGGTTGACCGCGCAGACGTCTTCTCTGCCCAAGGCAACCTCAAGGGCGTCTACGCGATGCACTTCCTGATTGGCTCCACGGGCGTCCTCATGGCGTTCCTGCTGTGCTCGCTGTCGTTCTACCTGGGCGCTGACGCCATCCAGGGCATGCTCGACTTCATCCCGACGTTCGTCCTCGATGGCTTTGGCGTCGCAGCCAACATCCTGCCGGCCATGGGCTTCGCCATGCTCGGCCGCCTGGTGCTCACCAAGCAGCTCGTGCCCTTCTACTTCCTGGGCTTCCTGTTGTGCTCCTACGCCAACGTGCCCGTCCTGGGCGTCGCCCTGATCGCCATCATCATCGGCATCGACAAGTTCGACCTGCTGGGGCTCGGCGGAGCCCAGCCCCAGCTCTCCGCGGAAGGGGATGAGGACGATGACTTCTAGTCCCGAGAACAAGATCACGCGCTCCGACCTGGTCAGGAGCGCCGTCAACGTCGGCTCCCTGGGCATGGAGTTCTCCTGGACCTACTACAAGCAGATGAACATCGCCTTCTGCCTGATGGTCGCCAACATGCTCAAGAAGATCTACGCCGGCCGTCCCGACGACTACGCCGAGGCCCTGCACCGCCACTGCGCGTTCTTCAACATCACCGTCCAGTTCGCCCCGTTCGTCGGCGGCATCGCGATGGCCATGGAGGAGAAGGTCGCCCGCGGCGAGATCGAGCCGGAGAGCGTCAACGACGTCAAGGCCGCCCTCATGGGCCCGCTGTCGGGCATCGGCGACTCCATCTTCCTGTCGACCCTTCGCGTGGTCGCCGCCGCGGTGGGCATCAGCCTGTGCCAGGCCGGCAACCCCTTCGGCCCCATCGCCTTCCTGCTCATCTACAACGTCCCCGGCTTCGCGCTGCGCGTCTGGGGCGCCGTCAAGGGCTACGAGCTGGGCGTGGGCTTCCTGGACGAGGCCCAGAGGACCGGCCTCATGCAGAAGATCATGACCTGCGTCGGCATCGTGGGCGTCATGGTCGTGGGCGCCATGTGCAAGGACATGTTCTGGGCGAGCATCCCCGTGGCCATCGGCTCGGGCGACGACGCCCAGACCCTCCAGGACATCCTGGACGGCATCATGCCCGGCATGCTCGGCATGATCGCCTTCTGGCTCTACTACTGGCTGCTGTCCAAGAAGATCAACCCCATGGTGCTGATCGTGGCCACCATGGTCGTGGGCATCGTCGGCGCGTTCTTCGGCGTGCTGGCGTAAGCTCGGCCATATCTATCTGCCCCCAAGGGAAACGGCGACCCGCTGCGGTCGCCGTTTTTTATTACGTGGAGGTGCTTCGTGAATCGATCTGACAATCCACCCGACAATGGCGTGAGCGGTGCGATGTACCTATTTGGCACGGCGCTCCTGTGGAGCTTTATCGGCATCCTCGTTCACGCCAACTCACAATCGGCCCTTTTGATTGGCGCCGTCACGGCGATATTCATGGCGCTGTGTATTCTGTGCGTGGGCAGGCCAAAGCTGCGTATAAGCCGCTTGATTGTCCTTGTGGCCATCTGCAATTTTGTAACGGGCACCACGTTTAACTTCGCCAACCAGCTCACATCGGTCGGTAACGCAATTGTCTTGCAGTACACCTCGATGATCTTTGTCATTGTGTACCAGTCGCTTGCATCGCGCACGTTTCCTTCGACGGCAAAGATCCTCTCCGTGGTTGCTGCCTTTGCGGGCATGGGGCTCTTCTTTTTGGGCGATTTGAGTGCCCAGGGCATGCTCGGTAACTTGCTTGCGGTCATTTCGGGTGCCACCTTCGGGCTGTGCTTCTTCTTGAATGCGCGCCCCGATGCTTCGCCGATGGTGTCGTCGCTTATATCGTGCGGGATCTCGATGCTGCCGATCTTCTATTTCGCGGGCAGCCTTGGTGCGGTCAAGCCCTTTGAGTGGGGCCTTATGGTGGTTCACGGTTTGTTTTGCAGTGGCTTGGCGAGCGTTTTGTATGCTAAGGGGATCGCGCACACCAATGCGTTTGCGGCCAACTTGGTCTGCATGAGCGAAGTGGTGCTCGCGCCCTGCTGGTCGGCACTTTTGTTTGGCGAGGTCTTTAGCTGGAACGAGTTTTTGGGCGCGGCGATCATCGTCTCGGTCATCGTTGCCAACTTGGTTTCCGATGCTTTTGGCGACGGGTTTCTCGTGGCGCTTGTCCGCCATCGCCGCAGGGATTGTGCCTGAGGGGCGACTCATACCGATTAAGGATAAACGGCTTGCCGTTTACGGCAAAAAACACCCCGCTGAGCGAGTGGTATTAAATAAGGCAAACCTGCATATCTATAATTGGTATCAAATCGTTTGTGCCTGGTATGGGTGTTAGCAGCACGCCAGGTGCGCTTCGAGTCGTATGGTCGAGTTTCCGAATTGATATCAGATGCGCGCGCAACGGGGCTGACGACGGCTCGAGACCTATATTTGGAGGAACTATGCTTACCCAAGCAATCCTCGTCGGCTTAGTCGGAGCCTTTGGCTGCCTCGACTATCAGCTCGGCTCCCTCTACGCGTTCCGCCCCATCGTCCTGTGCCCGCTCGTGGGCCTGGTGCTGGGTGACTTGCAGACTGGCCTCGCCGTAGGTGCGAGCCTGGAGCTGCTGTTCATGGGCTCGATTTCCATCGGCGCCTATGTGCCGCCTAACGAGACGGTTGGCGGCGTGCTCGCCTGCGCCTTCGCGATTCAGCTCGGCCAAGGTACCGAGACGGCAATTGCCCTGGCTATGCCCATCGCCGTGCTTTCGCTGACCATCGGCAATATCACCAACGCGCTCTTCCCCGTCTTTGTGGACATGGCCGACAAGTTTGCCCTCAAAGGAAACCTCAAGGGCATCTATGCTGTGCACTGGGGCATTGGCCTTTGGGGCTGCCTTGAGTATTTCCTGCTGTGCGGCGGCGCCTTCTATCTGGGCTCCGATGCCATCCAGGGCTTGCTCAACTTTATCCCGCCTTTCATCATTGATGGTTGCGGCGTCGCGGCCAACATCCTGCCGGCCATGGGCTTCGCCATGCTCGGCCGCCTGGTGCTCACCAAGCAGCTCGTGCCCTTCTACTTCCTGGGCTTCCTGTTGTGCTCCTACGCCAACGTGCCCGTCCTGGGCGTCGCCCTGATCGCCATCATCATCGGCATCGACAAGTTCGACCTGCTGGGGCTCGGCGGAGCCCAGCCCCAGCTCTCCGCGGAAGGGGATGAGGACGATGACTTCTAGTCCCGAGAACAAGATCACGCGCTCCGACCTGGTCAGGAGCGCCGTCAACGTCGGCTCCCTGGGCATGGAGTTCTCCTGGACCTACTACAAGCAGATGAACATCGCCTTCTGCCTGATGGTCGCCAACATGCTCAAGAAGATCTACGCCGGCCGTCCCGACGACTACGCCGAGGCCCTGCACCGCCACTGCGCGTTCTTCAACATCACCGTCCAGTTCGCCCCGTTCGTCGGCGGCATCGCGATGGCCATGGAGGAGAAGGTCGCCCGCGGCGAGATCGAGCCGGAGAGCGTCAACGACGTCAAGGCCGCCCTCATGGGCCCGCTGTCGGGCATCGGCGACTCCATCTTCCTGTCGACCCTTCGCGTGGTCGCCGCCGCGGTGGGCATCAGCCTGTGCCAGGCCGGCAACCCCTTCGGCCCCATCGCCTTCCTGCTCATCTACAACGTCCCCGGCTTCGCGCTGCGCGTCTGGGGCGCCGTCAAGGGCTACGAGCTGGGCGTGGGCTTCCTGGACGAGGCCCAGAGGACCGGCCTCATGCAGAAGATCATGACCTGCGTCGGCATCGTGGGCGTCATGGTCGTGGGCGCCATGTGCAAGGACATGTTCTGGGCGAGCATCCCCGTGGCCATCGGCTCGGGCGACGACGCCCAGACCCTCCAGGACATCCTGGACGGCATCATGCCCGGCATGCTCGGCATGATCGCCTTCTGGCTCTACTACTGGCTGCTGTCCAAGAAGATCAACCCCATGGTGCTGATCGTGGCCACCATGGTCGTGGGCATCGTCGGCGCGTTCTTCGGCGTGCTGGCGTAAAGCCTGCAGCAACGTTTTATCGACCTTGCAAAGGGATGGAGCAGGCCTGCGCCCTCCATCCCTTTTTGTATAAAGGAGTTCGTATGTTCGCGAAGGATCGCGAAGCAATGCGCCTGACGCCGGCGGAAGTCAGGCTGATTCTTATTGAGTCCCTGCAGTGGTGCGCCAACAACGCGGTGTACTTTTTGGGGCTTATCGGGGCTGCTACGTATGATTTGGCGGGCACCGCCTTTTTGGTCGCCGCCATCACGCTCGTGCGCAACCTCACGACGTCGGTGGGCAATATGGTGTCGGGTTCGGTTATCGACCGCTTTGGCCCGCGCCGCACGTCGTTTGTGACATGCGTGATCACGGCGGTGCTGTCCCTCGGCATTGGCCTGGCGCCGTTGTCCGTTCCCGGGCTGGTGTTTGCCGCATGCGTTTTGGGACTTGCGGGCGGTTTTATCAACACCTGCACGCATGCGTTTCCGGGGTATCTTGAGTCGACCACCGAGGGCCGCACGCGTGTGAACGGCCTGATGGTCTTCTACAGCAACATCGCCTATACCGCCGGTCCGCTGCTTGGCGGTGCCATCGTGAGCTGCTTTGCCACGCAATCTGTCTATCTGCTTATGGCGGCAATGATGGGCGTGGCGGCCGTGCTCTCCTTGGGTTGTCACGAGTGCGTTGTTCCCGCAAAAGGGGAGAAGCTAAAGGGTGGCATCTTGACCGGCATGGTCGAGGGTGCCCGGCTCACGTTTTGCGACCACGATCTTCGTCTCATCTTTATCTCGGGCTTTTTGGGCTTCTTCGCATTTGGCGCGTTCGATTCGCTGGAGTCGCTGTTCTATCGCGATGTGCTCAATGTAGATATCGTCTGGCTGGGATGGCTGTCTTCGGTCGTGGGCCTTACCTCTTCGGTGGGCGCCTTCGCCCTGACCAAGCTTTCGGCTCGCCATGTCAACCTGCGCCTGTTGCTTGGGTCGCTCATGACGGTGGGCATTGGGTCCATGGTGTACGTGGGCACCGATATGCTGGGGGTGGCGATTATCGGTCAGGCGATTAATGGCTTGGCTTGGGGTTTCCTGGAGCCGCTCCAGATGATCCTGATTCAGGAGCGCGCGGACATCAAATACCTGGGCCGTATCACGGGCTTTGTACGTTTTGGTCTGATGAGTGCCGGCGTGCTGCCGTTGCTGGCCGCTCCGTTTTTGGCGGAGGCCTTGGGCGTTCAGACAGTGCTGTTTGGAGCTTCGACAATCATTGCGCTGGTAGGAACGCTGTTCTTTGTCACGCAGGGGAAGCGCCGGGAGTGCTAGATATACATCTAATTCTAATTTAATACCACTCACCCGAGAATTTCGACCGTTCACCGAGGATCGGCACGGATTACAAAGTGGTATTAAAAACACGTTTGGTGTATGTCTATAATTGGTATCGAAAAGAAACGCGATGTATAGAGTTGCGTGCAGGACAGAAAGGACAAACCATGAAGGAAACCGAGAAGATCGAGATCATGCACTTTAGCCAGGAGGGCTACGTCGAGGACGGCAAGAACGTCTACGAGACCGGCAAGAAGATGACCGCGCTCGCCGACAAGGTCGCCGACGAGGGCTATGACGCCGTGTTCCTGATGGGTGTTGGCGGCACCTGGGATGAGCTCATGCAGCTCGAGTATCTCATGAACAAGTTCGGCGACCGCGACCTCGAGGTCTACCTGATCCACGCCGCCGAATGGAACGTCTCCGGCCACAAGCGCATGACCGACAAGTCCGTCGTGCTCACCGCCTCCGAGTCCGGCACCACCCCCGAGGTCCTCGAGGCCGTCAAGAAGATGAAGGACATGGGCGTGCGCGTCTACGCCATGACCAAGCCCGAGGGCCCCATCGGCCAGGCTGTCGGTGCCGAGAACTGCGTCGCCATGGCTTCTGACCATGGTTCCGGTGGCTGCGAGAAGGGCTACTACCTCGCCGACTGCTTCGGCCTGCGCCTCCTCAACCGCCGAGGCTGCTTCCCGCAGTTCGACAAGTTCATTGAGCAGACCAAGGATGTTTGGACCCACCTGGTCGATATTCGCAAGAGCTTCGAGCCGCGCGCCGAGGAGCTCGCCAAGAAGTACGCCCTTGCGCCCTACACCATGTTCATCGGCTCCGGCGCCCTGTGGGGCGAGACCATCCTCTTCTCGATGTGCATCCTGGAGGAGATGCAGTGGAAGCGCACCCGTTACATTACGTCCGCCGACTTCTTCCACGGCACCCTTGAGCTCGTGGAGCCGGGCGTGCCCGTGTTCCTGTTCATGGGCGAGGACGAGAACCGTAAGCTCGACGAGCGTGTCCGCGCCTTCCTGACCCGCGGCGTGACCGGCGACACCGACATCAACATCATCGACACCGCCGAGTTCGCCATCCCAGGTCTGGACGACGAGTTCCGCGTCATCGTGTCTCCGTGGATCCTTTCCTCGCTGGTCACCGATCGACTCGCCGCCTACTACGAGACGGTCACCAAGCACAACCTCAACTACCGTCGTTACTATCACCAGTTCGACTACTAATCGACTGCTAAGCAAGAAGCACCCTGCCCGGGCGCATGCGTCCGGGCTTTTTTATGCTGAAATTCGCTAGAAAGGGGAATCGAATGAGGCAGTTTATCGTTGCATCCCATGCTCACTTCGCGTCCGGAATCGTTGAGAGCATCGGCTTGCTCTCCGGCGAGCGCGAAAACGTTCACGCGCTCTCCATGTATGTCGATGGAAACGAAGACCTGGCCAAGGAGGCCGCGGCGATTCTGGACGGCTTTGCCGCGGACGATGAGGTCGTCGTTTGCACCGACCTGTTTGGCGGCAGCGTCAACAACGAGTTCACCAAGATCGTCCAGACGCGTCCCAACACGCATCTGGTGACCAATATGAATCTGCCGCTTCTCATTCAGCTGCTGTTCGTGTCCGATTCCACCCCGATCGACGAGGCCATTCGTCAGATCGTCGAGGCGGACGACACCAAGGTCAAGTACGTCAACGACCTGCTGGGCCAGGCCGAACTCGATGAGTTTTAATCGTTAGGAGCACATCATGATTCAGATGATTCGCGTAGACTATCGACTGCTTCACGGCCAGGTTGCCGTGAGCTGGACCTCGGCTTTGGGTGCCGACTGCATCCTGCTGGTAAGCGACACGGTCCTCAACGACAAGCTTCGTCTGCAGGCCCTGTCCCTTGCAAAGCCGGAGGGCTGCAAGGTCGTCGTTAAAAACACCGAGGATGCCGTCAAGGCGCTCCAGAGCGGTGTGACCGACAAGTACAAGCTCTTCGTTGTTTGCGAGACGATTCAGCAGGCCGGTGCCGTCGCAAAGGCGATGGGCGTCAAGAAGATCAACCTCGGCAACGTTGCCTTTAGCGAGGATGCCCGCCAGGTCTCGACGAGCGTGTTCCTTACGCCCGGGAACGAGGCGTACGTGAAGGAGCTGCTCGGCGAGGGCTACGAGCTGTTCATCCAGATGATTCCGGCGGATGCAAAGACTGACGCCGCAAAGGCCATCGGTTAGGGGCTGTCATGGTTATCAAGACAATCCTGATTTTCCTTATTGCCCTTTTGGGCTATTCCGAGTGGCTGACGGGCACGAGCTACCTCCAGCGCCCCATTGTGCTCGGACCTCTGGTCGGCCTTGTCATGGGCGATGTGGTGACCGGCACGATCATGGGCGCCACGATGGAGCTCGCCATGGTCGGTGCTATCTCGGTCGGTGCCTATAACCCGCCCGATACGATTTCTGGAACCATCCTGGGCGTATCCCTTGCCATGCAGGCCGGCGCGGACGCTTCGGCGGCACTGACCCTGGGTATTCCCATCGCCACGATCGTTCTGGCGCTCGACACGGCCCTGGGCCAGCCGGTCATGCTGCTGCTGGTACACCGCATCGACAAGAACGTCGAGGATGGAGACACCAAGGCCATCACGCGCAACATGCTCATCGCCGGTTACGCGCAGAGCTGGTGCGGCCTGTTGATCATTCCCCTGGCATTCTTCTTTGGCGCTGACGCCGTCGCCAGCCTGCTCAATATCATTCCCGATTTCGTTCAGACCGGTATGGATGTCGCTGCTGCCTTCTTGCCCGCACTCGGCTTTGCCATGCTGGCTCAGATGATTATGAACAAGACCGTGGCGCCGTTCTTCTTCGCAGGCTTCTTCCTCGTTGCCTACTTTGGTATTAGCACGACGGGTGTGGCGATTTTTGCCGCGATTATCGTCGTCGCGATGACGGTTTTGGGCGAGAAGAAAAAAGCGGAGCAGCCCGTAGCGGTAACCGAGGATCCTGCGATTGGGAGTGGGTTCGATGAGTTTTAAGTTTGAGTCTTCCTACGACGGGCTGATTACCCGCGCAGATCTTAAGAAGCTGTTCTGGCGCTCGATTCCCTATGAGCATTCCTGGAACTACGAGCGTATGGGACACATCGGCTTTATGTGGGCTCTCATGCCGATCCTGCGCAAGCTCTATCCGCAGGATGCGGACTTTAAGGCTGCGCTCAAGCGCCACATGGAGCTCTATAACGTCACGCCGTACATCTCGACGCTCCCCATGTCCATTGCCGCGGCAATGGAGGAGGTCAACGCCACCGAAGAGAGCTTTGACACGAGCGCGATCTCCAACGTTAAGCTCGCGTTGATGGGCCCGCTTTCCGGCGTGGGCGATGCCTTCTACTGGGGCACGCTGCGCATTTTGGCTACGGGTGTCGGCACCTCGCTGGCACTGCAGGGTTCTATCCTTGGTCCGATTTTGTTCCTGCTGGTGTTCAATGTCCCCCACTACATCATTCGCTATGTGCTGACGTTTGTGGGATATCGCTTTGGCTCGGACATGATCAGCAAGGTCCAGGAGTCGGGCATCATGGACACGATCGTCAAGATGGCCTCCATCATGGGCGCTATGGTGATCGGCGCCATGACCATGCAGATGGTCACGGTGGACATCCCGCTCATGGTTGGCGCGGGCGATGGCGCTCAAACGCTGGCCGAGCTACTCAACGGCATCTTCCCGGGCTTTGTCACGATGGGGCTGTTTGGAATCGTCTATCTCATGCTCAAGAAGAAGATGAATCCGCTGCTTATCATGCTGGTGATTTTGCTCGTGAGTATCGCCGGCGCGTTCTTTGGAGTACTTGGTGTTCAGTAGGGCATCCGTCATAATCAAAACAATATAAGAGGGGGCGTCGCGCACACTGTGCTGCGGCGCCCTTTTGCCGAAAGGTGGACAAGATGGAGTATCCACAGCTTGCCGTTATGAATATCAGCCATCGCTACTTTGACCTGGAGGAGTTCTTTTCCTTGGCGGCGGCCTCGGGCTATACGTGCTGCGAGCTTTGGACGGGGGCGATGCACTTGTATGTCGACTGTCATGGCTACGATTCGCTCGAACAGGTGAAGGAACTTTCGCAGCAGTTTGGGGTCCGGATCGTCGGCATTTGCCCCGAGCAGAATAACCCCAAGCCGTGGAATATCGCGGCGCGCGGGGAGGAGTCGCGTGCCCGTACGCTCGCATACTTTAAGAATGTCGTGGATATCGCGGTGGAGCTTGGGGCCGAGCAGGTTATGGTTTCGAGTGGCTGGGCGTTTTTGAATGAGCCGATTGAGGACGCGTGGGCGCGTAGCGCCTCGATGCTGCGGTCGATTGCCGAGTATGCGGGCGAGCGCGGCGTTCGCCTGGTGCTTGAGGCCCTGCAGCCGGTTGAGTCGATGATCGTGAACTCGGCGGCCGATACCAAGCGCATGATTGACGCGGTTGACCATCCTGCGCTCAAGGCGTGCCTTGATATGGGCGCCATGGCGGTGGCGGGGGATACCATCGATGATTATTTCGATGCGCTCGGCGATGACGTTGCCCACGTGCACTTTGTCGATGTTGCGGCAGATGGCACGACGCATCTGGCCTGGGGTGACGGCGACCGCGATATGCGTGCCGACCTGGATAGGCTAGTGGCGCGTGGCTACAAGGGCGTGGTTTCGGCCGAGACGTATGACGGGCGCTATTTCGCCGATCCCGCGGCAGCCGATGCTCAGGTCATGGCGGTGTATCGCCGCGCGATCGGCGCGTAGGCGAGACGGGGTGCCGAGCTGCTGTTCGGCGGATTTCGGCTGGGCGCTCGAAATGGGATGCGCTTTCCCTATGTTTCCAAATGAATACGCTGTGAGCCGTGGGAGACGATTCTCCCCGCAAGCACTCTAGTATGCTAAAGTACCCAAAAGACCGGCGGAGCTATGCCGGTCGTTTGTTCTGTATGCAACACAGCATGAGGAGGCTCACCAGATGACGGCCACACCGTGGGGATTCCGGGACATATTGCCCGAGGAGGCTCAGGCGCGCGAGGAGATTGCGCTTACGGTGAAGGGCTGCTTTAGGGAGCATCATTATCTGCCGGTTGAGACGCCGCTGCTCGAGGACAAGGGCTCGCTCGAGGAGGGCGGCCGTATCGCGGACACGCCGTTTAAGCTTTTTGACGATGACGGCCGCTTGCTGGTGGTTCGTCCCGATAACACATTGCCCATCGTGCGCCTGGTCTCGACCCGCATGCGTGCGGCCGACCTGCCGCTGCGCCTGCGCTATGAGGCACCGGTGGTTCGCGAATGTCAGCGCAATGCCGGCGGTTCGCGTCAGTTTACCCAGCTGGGTTTTGAGCTCATCGGCGCGGGCGATACCGCGGGCGATGTCGAGATCGTCTCGCTGGTGGCAGAGGCCGTTCGCAAGTTGGCGCTGCCCGATGCGCGCATTATCGCAGGTAGCGTGCGCCCGTTTAAGGAGCTGCTCGCGGCGTGCGAGGATCGCGAACTGGCTGCCGAGGCCCTGCGCTGCGTGCACGCCAATGACTTTGTGGGCCTCGATGCCCGCGTGGCGGCAAGCGACGAGACCGACGCCGTTAAGGCCGCCGTCAGCGAACTGCCGCGCCTGCATGGTGGGGCCGAAGTGCTCGATCGTGTGGATGCGCTGCTGGCGGCTGCCGGTATTGTCGCGCCGCTCACGCGCGAGCTGCATGCCCTGGTTGAGGGTTTGGCCCCCGAGGACGCCCAGGTGCTGTCCTTCGACTTCTCCATCATGAACTCCTTTGACTATTACACGGGCCTTGTCTTTAAGGCTTACGCCGGCGGGCTGCCCGATCCAGTTGGCTCGGGCGGTCGCTACGACTCCATCTTTACCGGCGCATTTGGCGTGGGGCTCGAGGTGCCGGCGGCGGGCTTTGCCTTTTCACTCGAGCGCCTGGAGGCCGCGTGCACCTCTGCCGAGGACGCCGCCTCCGATGGTGACCACGCCGTGGGCCGCAGCGCCGAGGGCCCGTTGCGCATTGCCGTACCCAAGGGGTCGCTTAAGGCCGATACCCTCGACGTGCTCGAGGCTGCGGGCCTGGACGTCTCCGAGCTGCGCGATCCCGGCCGCCACCTGATCGTGCGCGGTCGCGACACGCGTGCCGGCGAGGGCGCGGTCGGCGATATTGAGTTTGTCATCGTGCGCCCCAGTGACGCGCCGGCCTTTGTGGGCTGCGGCGGCGCCGACTGCGGCATCTGCGGTTGGGACTCGCTCATCGAGGCAGACCTCAACCTGCTGCAGCTCGTCGATTTGGGCTATGGCCTGTGCACCTTTATTGAGGCGGAGCCCGCATGGCGCGCCGGCCAGGCCGAGCGCAACTATGCCCGCCGCGGCTCTCTGCGTGTGGCCACCAAGTACCCGCGCATCGCGAGTGCCTGGTATGCCGAGCGCGGTGTGAATGCCGATATCGTCTCGCTACACGGCAATATTGAGCTGGGCCCCATCGTCGGCATGACCGACCGCATCGTGGATATCACCGCCACGGGCGCCACGTTGCGCGACAACGACCTGGTCATCACCGGCCGCATCATGGACTGCACGGCTCGCTTCTTCGTCAACCCGGGTGCGGCGCGCCTGGACCCGCGCGTGCGCAACCTGGCCGATCGCCTGGCGGCCGCCGTGAAGGACAAGCATTTTGAGCCCGTCGCGGGCTCGGCACAATAGCGCGAGCGCGCACGGGCGCCCCCCATATCCGGGCTGCGGGTCGATTGGCGCTGCTGTCCGGCCTCACGTTTCTCAAACGCAACCTCAACCGATAGGGGATACCGACATGAAGACCATCAAACTTGCTCCCGGCGAGCGCCTCGTTACCAATCAGCTCAACCGCAAGGGCGTGCTGCCGCAAAATATCGTCGACGCCGCCCGCGATATCGTGGCCAACGTGCGTGCCAACGGCGATGCCGCGGTGCGCGATTACTGCCAGCGTTTTGACGGTGTTGAGCTGCAAAACTTCCGCCTTCCGCAGGAGCAGATCGATGCCGCGCTCGAGGGCCTCGACCCGGCCTTTGTCGCCGCACTCGAGAAGGCTGCGCGCCAGATTCGCGAGTTCCACCAGCGCGAGGTCGAGCAGAGCTGGTTTACCACGCGCCCGGACGGCACGATGCTCGGCGTTAAGGTGACTCCGCTTGCCGCGGCCGGCATCTATGTGCCGGGCGGCCGTGCGCAGTATCCCTCCACCGTGCTCATGAACGCCATTCCCGCCAAGGTAGCCGGCGTTAAGCGCGTGGTCATGGTGACCCCTCCGCAAAAAGATGGCCTGATCAGCCCGTATACACTCGCGGCTGCCAAGCTCGGCGGCGTGGACGAAATCTATATGGTGGGCGGCGCCCAGGCCGTGGCTGCGCTGGCGTATGGCACCGAGACCATTCCTCGTGTCGACAAGATCACCGGCCCGGGCAACGCCTTTGTCGCTGCGGCCAAGCAGATCGTGTCGGGCGATGTGGGTATCGACATGGTCGCCGGCCCGTCCGAGGTCTGCGTGCTGGCCGATGCCACGGCCAAGCCCATGGTGGTCGCTGCCGACCTGATGGCCCAGGCCGAGCACGATCCGCTGGCAGCCTGCTATCTGGTGACTTGCGACGAGCAGTTTGCGCGCGAGGTCGAGGCCGGCATCGACATCCTGGTGGCGCAGTCGCCGCGTGCCGAGATCACGCGCGCCTCGTTCGATAACGAAGGCACTATCGTGGTGGCCGCCGACATGACTGCCGCCGTCGAGGCGGTGAACACCGTGGCGCCCGAGCACCTGGAGCTGCACTGCAAGGATGCGATGGGCCTGCTCGGCGGCATTCGCAACGCCGGCGCCATCTTCGTGGGCGTTTGGAGCTCCGAGCCGCTCGGCGATTATGTTGCCGGTCCCAACCACACGCTGCCGACCGGCGGCACGGCCATGTTCTCAAACCCGCTTTCGGTGGAGGAGTTCGTCAAGCGCTCGAGCGTCATTTGCTATACACCCGAGGGCCTGCTCTCCGACGCTCCCGCTACGCAGCGCCTGGCCGAGGCCGAGGGCCTGTGGGCGCACGCGCTTTCTGCCGCCCTGCGTCGTCGCGTGCTGGAGCAGGGCGAGGATGCCGTGAGTGCCGAGTCGCTGGCCGCGACCGACCTGGCCAAGGTCGCCTGGCCGGGCGACGCCGTGGCGACGGTTGCCGAGGGCGTGGACCTGACGGCGGCTGCGGGCGCGGATGGCGCCGGTGTGACCGGTGGGGAGGCCTAATATGGCCGAACTCACGCCTCGCATGAAGGAGCTCGTCCAGCCTTACCTGGCCGGTATTGAGCCCTACGATCCCAACTTTACGCCCACGCGCATCAACCTTTCGGCCAACGAGAACACCTATCCCGTGCCGGCCGGCGTGCGCGAGGCGATCGACGCGGCCCTGGCTGCCACACCGCTCAACCGCTATCCCGATCCCATGTCCAACGACCTGCGCGACGAGCTTGCTGCCTGGCATGGCGTGACGCGCGAGCATATCTGCGTGGGCAACGGCGGCGACGAGCTGCTCTATAACTATCTGCTGGCGTTTGGCGGCGCGGGGGGGACTCTGCTCAACTGCCCGCCGTGCTTTAGCGAGTATGCCTTCTTTGCGTCGCTCTGTCAGACCGAGGTGCGCGACGTGTGGCGCGACCCGGCGACCTTTGAACTCGACCAGGCAGCCGTGCTTGCGGCGGCTCCCGAGTGCAGCCTGGCAATCGTGACCTCGCCCAACAATCCCACGGGCGACGTGGCGCCGCTCGACTTTGTCGCGGCCCTGTGCGATGCGTGCCCCGGCATGGTCATGGTCGACGAGGCCTACGTTGAGTTTGCCGACGATTCGTTTGGCGCGGCCACCACGGCACAGGGGCTTATCGCCGAGCATCCCAACCTGGTGATTCTGCACACACTGTCCAAGGCGTTTGGCGCCGCCGGCACGCGTCTGGGCTATGTGATCGCCGCACCCGAGGTCATCGACGTGTTTGCGGCGATTCGCCAGATTTATTCGGTCAACGTGCTGAGCCAAGCTGCCGCACTTGCTTGTGTGCGTGCCCGCGATGCGTATGCGCCCGTGGTGGCACAGGTCGCATCCGAGCGCGAGCGCGAGCTGGCAGCCCTGCGCGCGATGGCTGCCGAAGGCCTGCCCGTGGAGGCGTGGCCGAGCGCGGCGAACTTTGTGCTTGTGCGCACGCCGCATGCCACGCGTGTGCGCGAGCGCCTACGCGATGAGTATTCGATTTTGGTGCGTGACTTTAGCTATGCGCCGGGGCTCGCGGACTGCCTGCGCATTACCGTGGGCACGCCGCAAGAAAACGACGAGGTGCTGGCTGCGTTTGCCGCGCTGGTGAAGGAGGAGATGTAGATGGGCCGTTATGCCGAGGTGATCCGTAAGACGGGGGAGACCGATATTGTCGTCAAGCTCGACCTGGATGGAACCGGTGTGTGCGATATCTCGACCGGCGTGCCGTTTTTCGACCACATGCTCAACGCCTTTGGCCGCCACGGCCTGTTTGACCTGACGGTGCACGCGGTGGGCGACGTGGAAGTCGACGCGCACCACACCGTCGAGGACACGGGCATTGTGCTGGGCGAGGCGTTTTGCCAAGCGCTGGGCGACAAGGCGGGCATTACGCGCTTTGCCGACGCGGCGATCGCCATGGACGAGACGCTTGTGATGGCTGCTGTTGATATTTCGGGCCGCGGGCAGGCCTATTGCGAGCTGCCCGTGCCGACCGAGCGCGTGGGCAGCTTCGATACCGAGCTGGCCGTCGAGTTCTTCTACGCCTTTGCGCGCGATGCCAAGCTTACGCTGCACATGCGCGAGCTGGCGGGCGGCAACTCGCACCACATTATCGAAGCCGCCTTTAAGGCCGTGGGCCGCACGATGCGCCACGCCTGCGAGCTCGACCCCCGCGTGCAGGGCGTCCCCAGCACCAAGGGTTCGCTGTAGTTGCGACAGGAGTAAAAACCACCACAAAGGGGACAGGCACCTTCGTGGTGGTTTTGGATGAGAAAAAGGGAGGGTCGCGTGGGCGAACCGAAGATCGTGGTGGTCGACTACCACAAGGGCAACTTGTCGAGCGTCGTGCGCGGGCTTGCGCGCGCCGGTGCCGTCGCCTGCACGTCGGACGATCCGGAGCAGATCCGCAGCGCCGACGGCTTGGTCATCCCAGGCGTGGGCGCGTTCTACGACGCGATCGCCTTTATGCGCCAGAGCGGCGAGGCAGACGCGGTGCTCGATGCCGTGGCCGCTGGAACTCCGCTGCTCGGCATCTGCCTAGGCCTTCAGCTGTTCTTCGGGCGTGGCAACGAGGGCGTGCCTGCGGACGCGGGCGCGGTCGTGGACGGTGACGTCTCCGAGCAGGCCGGTGGTCCCTGGGTCGATGGCCTGGGCATCATGCGCGGCTCGTGCACGCGCCTGGAGTCGAGCCGTCTGAAGGTGCCGCACGTGGGCTGGGACCAGGTGCACATGACGCCCGCCGGTGCAGCCGATCCACTGCTTGCCGGTTTTGCCGAGGGCGCCAACATGTACTTCACCCACAGCTACGCGGTGGCCGACGACGCCGATGCCGCCGACGTACTGGCGCGTACGCACTACACGCGGAGTTTCCCGTGCATCGTGCGCCACGGCAACGTGTGGGGCTGTCAGTTCCATCCCGAGAAATCCTCCGCGCTGGGCCAGCGCATCCTGAAGAACTTCGTGAGCATCGTCGAGGAGGCCGGCCGATGATCCTGTTTCCCGCAATCGATTTGATTGGCGGCAAGGTCGTACGCCTGGAGCGCGGCGACCGCAGCCGTTGCAAGGTATATTCCGACGACCCCGTGGCCGTTGCCCGTTCCTTTGCCGAGCAGGGCGCGAGCTGGGTGCACGTTGTCGACCTGTCCGCCGCCTTTGGCGAGGACGAGGACGCATGCGCTGCCAACTCGGCGGCGATCGAGGCCATCTGCGGCGTTGACGGCCTGTCCGTGGACGTGGGCGGCGGCGTTCGCTCGCTCGCCCGCATCGACGAGCTTGCCGGCTACGGCGCGCGTCGCATCGCGCTGGGCACGGTGCTTGTGACCGAGCCGGGCTTTGCCGAGGTTGCGGCCCGCGGCTTTGGCGAGCTGCTGGTGGCAGACATCGCCGCGCGCGACGGCCAGGTCAAGGTGAACGGCTGGCGCGATGGCGCGGGCGTAGCGCTCGATGATGCCGTGGCGCAGCTCAGCGAGCTTGGCTTTAAGCACCTGGTTTACACCGATATCGCGCGCGACGGCATGCAGACGGGCATCGACGTGGCGGCGTATCGCCACGTGGCGCAGGTCGCGGGCTTTCCCGTCGTGGCGTCGGGCGGCATTTCGACGCTCGACGACATCCGCGCGCTCGCTGCGGTGGGCGAGGATGCTATCGAGGGCGCCATTACCGGTCGTGCACTCTACGAGGGCAACTTTACGCTGGCGCAGGCTCTGGCCGCTGCCCGAGGGGAGGAGTAGCCCATGCTTACCAAACGTGTGATTCCCTGTCTGGACGTTAAGGACGGCCGCGTGGTCAAGGGCGTCAACTTTGTGAGTCTGCGCGATGCAGGCGACCCGGTGGAGCTGGCGCGCGCCTACGACCGCGAGGGTGCGGACGAGGTCGTGTTCTTGGACATTACCGCGACGAGCGACAACCGCGCGACGACCATCGAGATGGCGGCGCACGCGGCCGAGGAGCTCGCCATTCCCTATACCGTGGGCGGTGGCTTCCGCGATCTGGCGGGCATGCGTACCATGGTTGCCGCCGGCGCCGACAAAGTGTCGCTCAACTCGGCGGCCGTGCGCGACCCGTCGTTGATCAGCCAAGCTGCCGCGGCGTTTGGCAGCCAGGCCGTGGTCGTGGCGATCGATGCCAAGCGCGTCGGCCTGCCCGGCGAGCCGGGTGCCGACAAGTGGGAGGTCTTCACGGCGGGCGGTCGTAACGCCACGGGCATCGATGCGGTGGCATGGGCCGAGGGGGCGGCTCGTCGCGGCGCCGGCGAGATCCTGCTCACCAGCATGGATCGCGACGGCACCAAGGCCGGCTTCGATCTGGCGCTCACCCGCGCCGTGGCGCGTGCGGTGTCGATTCCCGTCATCGCGAGCGGCGGCGTGGGCACACTCGAGCATTTTGCCGAGGGCGTGATCGAGGGCGAGGCCGACGCTGTGCTGGCAGCCAGCGTCTTTCACTTTGGAACCTTCAGCATTCGCGAAGTGAAGGAATACATGGCGTCGCAAGGCATCCCTGTCAGGTTGGACTTCTAGCGCTGCGGCTTGTCCAGGTGCCCGACCTTCCGGCTCCAACCCTCCTCGCGTACTTTAAGTACGCGTCGTCGGGCTTGTCGCTCGGAATCTCGGGCACCTGGACAACCCTCGCCGACCTGCGAAGTTTGAATTTGGGGAGAGAAATGGAAGAGATAACCGATCCTTCAAAACTTACGTACGACGCCCGCGGGCTGATTCCTTGCGTGGTTCAGCAGCATGACACCGGTGAGGTGCTTATGGTTGCTTGGATGAACGAGGAATCGGTGGGGCTGACGCTCAAGACCGGGACCACGTGGTTTTGGAGTCGCAGCCGTCAGGAGCTCTGGAACAAGGGCGCGACGAGTGGCAACATGCAGGAGGTCAAGGAGCTCTGGGCCGACTGCGATAGCGATACGCTGCTGGTCAAGGTGGACTCACCGGGCCCGGCCTGCCATACCGGCAACCGTACCTGCTTCTTTAAGCGCGTGGAAGGGGGAGTGCGATGAAAGTCGTGACGCCGTTCGAGGTCGCCGAATGCAACACCGAGCTCCTCCGCGCGGGCGTGCCATGCCGCGTGCACCTGACTGATGCCTGCGGGGCGCAGTCGCTTTGGCTCGAGGCCGAGAAGGAAAGGCTCAATGAGGCCCATGCCGTCATCGTCGAGTTCTTTGAGAAAAAGGGCGCAAAGCCTCGGTTCGATGAGACCGGTACCTACTTTACGCTGCAGTAACGAGAGGAAATAACCATGGGAGTCAGAACAGCTAACGTGCAGCCGGGAAACATCGGTGAGACGCTGACGGGACTGGCCGAGGTGATTCACGGTCGTCGCGACGCATCGCCGCAGGAGAGCTATACCGCGCGTCTGCTGACCGACGTCGAGGACGAGCTTCTCAAGAAGCTTGCCGAGGAGGCGAGCGAGGTGATCATGGCCTGCAAGGATAACGACCACGATCACATCCGCTACGAGGCCGGCGACCTGATCTACCACCTGCTCGTGACGCTCGAGCGCTACGGCATCACCCTCGACGAACTGGCCGGCGAACTCAACGCCCGCCGCCACTAGTCATTGGGGACGTTCTTAAACGACTAGTTAGGCGAGGGGCGTGGATTCCCATTCGCCGGTGGGGTGGGGGATATCGAAGGCCCGGTAGCCGCAGTCGTAGGCGTGGGCCTGGGCCTCGCGGATGTTCCAGCAGATGTCGCAGGCGCGGTGCGCGTCCGAGCCAAAGGTGATGGGCACCTCGGCATGGGCGAAGCGGCGCAACAGCCCGGTCGCGGGGTAGTAATCGTCGAGCCCCTTGCGCGGTGCGGCGGTCGAGACCTCAACGCGGCGACCCGTATCGTGGGCGCATTCGGCCATCTGCTCCCAAAACGGCGCGGGGTCAAAGTCGGGTGCAAAGCCGTCCTTCGAAAAGCGCATGACCAGGTCGGGATGGGCCATCGCGTCAAAGTTGAGTGAGCTTTCGCAAGCACGGCACCAGTCGTCGACGTAGCACTCCCACACGCCGCGCACGCCTAAGTTTTCCCAAACATGCAAGTTGGTATCGTCGTCGATCCAACCGCAAAGGGAATCGGGTGTATCGGGGCGCGCGACGTCCTCTGTTCCTGCCGTGCCCGCGGCGCCTGCCGCAATATCGTCCGGGTTGCCAATCCAGTGCACGCTGCCCAGACGTACGACGGCGCCCTGGGACCAGTGCTCTACCAAGGGCTCGCAGCCCTCGTACCAATCACATTCAAAACCGTAGATAAAGGTGAGCTCCGGCGCAATCTGCGCGGCGAGTTTGCGGGCGTCCTCAAAGGCCAAACGATGTGCCGGCAAGTCGCCCTCGACGACCTGCACCTCGCAGTTAGCATCCATACTGGCGGGCAGGGTAAGGTGGTCGGTCGAGACCATGACGCGGCAGCCGGCGGCAGCAGCGGCACGGACGTTGTCCTCGAACGAGGCGTGCCCGTCCGAGAACGAGGTATGAGTATGGCAATCGACCAGCGGGCAGGCGGGCATGGTGACTCCTTTGCGTCAAGCGAATCCGCTTCATTGTAATGGCGCAGCTCTCAACACGCCGGGCACGCCGGGGGTCGAAATCGATTGGAAAGGCTGCGCGGCGCGCGGTGCGGCCTCGCTCTAAAATGTGTACGTCAGCCTCCAAAAGCTGCAAAAAATGACATGTTTGGAGGCTGACGTACACGTTTGAGACGAGGGCGAGGGGCGGGGCAGCGCGTGCCGGCGCCGGCGACTACTTGCTTCGTGTCGCCGCTCGTTTGGACTGCACGGTTATAATCGCGTGCCGCACGGCGGTGACGGGACGATAGCGGATCATACGCGGTCCCGACCAGCGCATGACCTCGCGGATCTTCTCGCGCACGGCAGGCCGGTAACAATGCGAAGGACAGGCCGAGCAAAATGTCTTGGTGCCCATGTGCGGGCAGTGCTCAATGCGCGCGATGGCGTATTTCTGCAGCTCGGCGCATTCGGGGCAGAGCGTAATGGTTCGAAGGCCGAGTTTCACGCGCACGGACTCATCGTCGCCAGCCTGTTCGACCACATGCCCGCCGCCATGATGCCCACGACACCACAGCGCAATCATCTGCGACACCATTTGGGCCTCACGCTCACGTTTGCGTGCTAGCTCCGGTGTGTCGACTGGGCGCGCCATTAGCTCAGCCTCCCGTGCTCGACCGAAAGCGAGAAATCGGCAAACGCGCAGGTGCTGGCACGGTGGCTCACGAGCACAATGGTCTTGCCGCGGCGCTTGAGCTCGTCGATTGCCTGCATCACGGACGCCTCGTTGAGAGCATCGAGCGCGCTGGTGGGTTCGTCGAGCAAGATGAAGGGTGCGTCGTTGAGGAAGATGCGCGCAAGGCCGATGCGCTGGCGCTCGCCGCCCGAAAGCGAGTCGCCCAGCTCGGCAACGGGCGTGTCGAGTCCCTGCGGCAGACGGTCGATGAGCGTGGTGAGTGAGGCGGACTGGCAGGCATCGAGTAGCTCGGTATCGGTGGCGTTGGCACGCGCGACCAGCAGGTTCTCGCGTACGGTGCCGCAGAACAGATGCGTGTCCTGGGTCATATAGGCCTCGTGGCTGCGCAGGCTCGCCGTGTTGATGTGGCGGGCATCGACGCCGCTCACCGTGATGGTGCCGGCGGTGGGGTCCCAAAAGCGCATGAGCAGCTTAAGCAGCGTCGACTTGCCCGAACCCGAGCGCCCCATGATGCAGGTCATGGTACCGGGCGCAAAGGTGCAGGTCACGTCGTCGAGGATGAGACTCGCAGCGGTGTCGTTCGCGACCTGCTCTGTGGCGCCCGCACCGCCCGCGTCCACGCCGCCCACATAGCTAAAGCTCACATGCTCGGCTGCGGCGCCGGCAAACTCAACGTTCTGTCCATCGGCGACCTCGGCGCACTGGGGCTGCTCGTCGAGCAAATCGAGCACGCGTGCGCCCGAGGCGAGCGTCTCCTGCAGTGAGGCGCCCAGGCGGCTCACGGCCATCACCGAGCCAAACGACGACACAAAGGTAAAGACGGCGACAAACGCTGCGGCAAAGTCAATCGTTCCCGCAGCCACCAGCTGCAGCGCACGCCCGAGCATCACCAGATTAGCCACAAGAATAAGCGCATCGGCTACGGCCTCGCTGACCGCCTGGCGGCGCTTGAGGCGCGCGTCCACGGCGCCGACTTGCTCGGTCAGCTTGCCCAGGGCACGGCTGCGATCGGTGCCACCGGCAAACTGGATGGTCTCGGACGCGCCGCGTAGACTGTCGAGTACAAAGGCGCCCAGCTTACCGGCGCCCTCGCGGCTCTGGCGGCCGGTGGTGCCGCATGCCTTGGCCGAGGTCAGGGGCAGCAGCACGCCCAGGACCGCGTAGGCCACGAGCGCGATGCCCGCGAGCTCGGGGCTCACAGCCAGCAAAAAGCCCTCAAACACAACGGTGCAGACCAGAGCTATGGCAATGGGCGAGATGGTGTGCGCGTAGAAGACCTCGAGTAGCTCGATATCCGAGGTGACCAGGCTCACGAGCTCGCCCTTGCCGCGGCCCTCGAGCTTGGCGGGGGCGAGCTGGCGCAGGGCGCCAAACACCAGGTCGCGAATGTGTGCGAGCAGACGGAATGCGATGTAATGGTTGCAGAGCTGCTCGCCGTAGTGGAGCGGCCCGCGCGCGATGCCGCAGGCGGCGCAGGCCGCGCATGCTGCGATAAGACCAAGCCCCAAGGCGTTGCGGCCCAGCGCGGCCATAAGGCCAAGGGCGCCAAAGGCCGGCACGAACGCGGCGGTGAGCATGCCGATGCTGCCCAGCGCGACGGCTAGCACAAGCCAGCCAGCAAGCGGTCGGACGAGCCCCATCATGCGCCACATGATGGACGGCGCCGAGCGACGGGCGCGGCCGGAGTCAGGCGCCGCGGCAGCGGAAGACGAACTAGTACCGTTGAGGCCATCGGCACAGGCGGCGCTGCCGTCAACAGCCTCAACCGCGCCGGCATCCTCAGCATCACCCTCTGCATACGCATATGCCGAGAGCTGCTTCTGGCTGTTCCACATGCGCGCATAGGCGCCCGCGGCGGCCAAGAGCTCGCCGTGAGTCCCGTGCTCGGCAATGCGGCCGCGTTCCAGCACCAGGATCTGATCGGCGTCCACGATCGTCGACAGGCGGTGTGCCACCACAATTACAGTGTGCCCGCCGGCAAGCGACGCGATGACCTCGCCGATCGCGGCCTCGCTTGCGGCATCGACGTTGCTCGTAGCCTCGTCAAACACATAGATCGGCGAGTCGTGCAGCAGGGCGCGGGCCATGCACACGCGCTGGCGCTGGCCGCCCGAAAGGTTGGTGCCACCCTCGTTAATCACCATGTCGAGCCCGCCGTTGGCCCGCACAAAGGCCGCCACGCGCGTGCGGTCGAGCGCGCGCAAAAGCTCGGTGTCGGTGGCGTTGGGCTGGGCGAGCAGCAGGTTGTCGCGCAGGGTGCCGGCAAACAGGTAGCCGTTGGTGGGCACCAGCGTGACGGCGCGCATGAGTGAGGCGGCCGTGACATCGCGCAGCTCGACGCCGCCAATGCGCACGCTGCCGCGGTAGGCGTCCTTGCGGCCCGCGATAATCCCCGCGAGCGTGGACTTGCCGCCGCCGCTTTCGCCCACGAGTGCCACGAGCGAGCCGTGCGCAATGGTCGCGCTGGCGCTGTCCAGCACGGTGCGGTCGCTGTAGGCATAGCTCACGCCTGCGAGCTCGATATCGCCGCGACCATCAAGCTCAACATCGCCGCGCTCGGGCTCGGGCGTATCCAAAATGCCAAACATGCGGCGCGAGGCGGCCATGCCGTTCATGGCCGTGTGGAACAGCGATCCCAGGCGGCGCATAGGCAAAAAGAACTCCTGTGACAGAAAGACGATGAGGAAGGCCGCCTCAAAGCCGATCTTGCCCGTGGCGAGCTGCAGCGCGGCTACGATAATGCCGAGCGCGGCGCCCATATAGACGACCAGGTCCATAACGCAAATGGAGCGCAGCTGCATCACCAGCAGGCGCATGGTCGCTGTGCGGAAACGCTCGGACTCGGCGTTGATGCGCTCGTGCCAGCTGCGATCGGCCTGGTAGACCTTAAGGGTGGTGAGACCCTGCACGGCCTCCAGGAACATGCCGCCAAGATCGACATAGCTGCCCCAGTACTCGGCACCGATCTTTTTGGCGTTGCGCATGACCATCATGATGGAGACGGGGATGACCGGAACGCAGGCGAGCAGCAGCGCGGCGGGAAGACCCGCTTGGCCCACGAGCAGTACAAACAGCGTGATGGGTGCCAAGCCGGCAAAGAAGAGCTGCGGCAGGTAACCGCCAAAGTACACCTGGAGTTGCGTGGCGCCCTCGACGCTGGTCTGGACGGCCTCGGCGGTGGGGACGGTCTCGGTGTAGGAGGGGCCGAGTGCGGTGAGCTTGTCGTAGACGAGCGAGCGCACGCGGCGGACGGCCTCGAACGCGGCCTTGTCGCCGGCGCGTTGGGCCAGGTAGATGGAGGCGGCGCGCACGATGATGGCGGCGGCGAGCGGCAAGGCCGCCTGTGCGAGGGCATCGACGGCGAGCGCGGCGGAAAGACCGTCCGTGACGATGCCGCCCAAGATGCGCGCAAGCACCCACATCACCGTGATGTTTGCCATGAGCGCGATCCATTTAAACAGGACGCTCGCCACAATGTAGGGCGTTGCCTGCGGAACCAGGGAGAAGAGCCGCTTCTCGAACATGAAACCTCCGATGCCGTAACGGTGCCGGGCGGGGTCCTCGGCAGCCGCTTAGTTAGCCAAATGCAACTAGAGTAACATCGTGCAGCGGGTAAGTATGCCGAGGGTAATTTTTGGTCGATGAACTGCGTAGAAAGTCCAAAATTGTTGAGTGCGGCGAACTTTGTGGTGGACGGAGTGCGGGCGCAATTCTGATCGTGTGCGGCCTCGCTCCAAAACGTGTACGTCAGCCTCCAAAACCGACAAAAAATGACATGTTTGGAGGCTGACGTACACGTTTGGATAGGGGTGAGGGCGGCGACGGACGAAAGTCACGCCTGTGCCACGTCCGATGTGCTAGCGTTTGGGTGAATAAAACGAGCCCGTGCGGAAAGGATTCGGACCGTATGCAACGTGGAAGTACATCTCCGCTGTCCCGCGAGACCGATGCGCCCGAAACCATCGTCAAGCTGGAGTGCGACATCGATGACGCGTCGCCCGAGGTGCTCGCCTACGCCGCCGACCGCCTGCGCGAGGCCGGCGCCCGCGAGGTGCACTGGCTGCCTCTCTACTGCAAAAAAGGTCGCCCCGGCTGGCAGCTGCAGGTGATCTGCTCGCACGAGGATATCGAGCGCCTACAGACGATTATCTTTTTGGAGACCACGACCAACGCCGTTCGTCGCCAGGTGATGGAACGCGTTTGCCTGCCGCGCCGATTCGAGCAGGTGACGACGCCTTGGGGCGAGGTATCCGTTAAGGTGGCGACTCTGCCCGACGGCAGCGAGCGCGCGGCTCCCGAATACGAGGATTGCGCCCGCCTTGCCCGCGAGCATGGCGCGCCGCTCCAACGCGTGATGCAGGCGGCTCAGAGCGCGGCGCTGCGATTTGAGTAACACGGTAGATGGGCTCCACATCCGCCGGACCCCGTATTCAGCCCCCATCAACTCCGCTTCGAAAGGACTCCCCATGAAATACCTCATCGCCTCCGACATCCATGGCTCGGCATACTGGGCCGAGCGCCTCTGCGCTGCCATCGAATCCGAGCAGCCCGACCGCATCGTGCTGCTGGGCGACCTGCTCTACCACGGCCCGCGTAACGACCTGCCGCGCGACTACGCCCCCAAGCGCGTGATTCCGCTGCTCAACGCCCTGGCCGACCGCATCATCGCGGTGCGCGGCAACTGCGACGCCGAGGTCGACCAGATGGTGCTCGACTTTCCCGTCATGGCCAACTACGCCACGTTGTTCGACGAGGCCGGCCGCGAGCTGTTCTTGACACACGGCCACGTTTTTGGCGCCGGTATGCACAACAGCGTCGACCACGTGCCCGCGCTGCCCGAAGGCTCCGCGCTCGTCTACGGCCACACGCATATCAAGGTTAACGAGGCAAGCGAGGCGCACCCGGGCCTGTGGCTCTTCAACCCCGGCAGCGTGAGCATCCCCAAGGACGGCACGCACAGCTACGGCATCTACGAGGGCGGCGCGTTCCGCCATGTGATTCTGGAGGAGGAGTAACCATGGCGCAGCACATGGCTCAGCAAAATGCCGAGGGCTCGCGCGACCTGTCCACGCTGGTCGACGCGTCGGCCGAGCTGCAGCATCTGGTGCAGACCATTTGGCGCCTGCGTCAGCCCGACGGCTGCCCGTGGGACCGCGAGCAGACGCACCGCAGCATTGGCAAAAATATGATCGAGGAGGCCTATGAGGCGCTCGACTGCATCGAGGCCGACGATGCCACGCATCTGCGCGAGGAGCTGGGCGACGTGCTCATGCAGGTCGTACTGCATGCGCAGATCGCGGCGGACGCCGGAGAGTTTACGCTGGCCGACGTGGCGCACGATATCGACGCCAAGCTCATCCGTCGCCATCCGCACGTCTTTGGCGATGCGGATGCCGACAGCTCCGACGAGGTGCTCAAGATTTGGGACGAGGTCAAGCTTGCCGAGAAGGCTGCCAAGGACAAGGCTGTGGCGGCGGACGAGGCTGCGCCCGAAGGCCTGCTCGACGGCGTGCCCACGCACCTGCCGGCGCTGATGCAAGCTCAGAAGGTGTCGCGCAAGGCGGCTGCCGTGGGCTTTGAGTGGGAGACGGTCCAGGATGTGTGGGACGAGGTCGCCGAGGAGCGTGCCGAGTTTGAGGCCGAGGAGCCCGGCTCGCCCGAGCGCGAGATGGAGTTTGGCGACCTGCTCTTTGCCCTAGTCAACGTTGCGCGCAAAGAGGGGATTGACGCCGAGAGTGCCCTGCGCGCGAGCACGGCCAAGTTCCGCCGCCGCTGGGCTGCGATGGAGCAGATGGCGGCTGACGCCCACGTGGATCTTGCCGAGCTTTCGACCCACGGCCTTAACGACCTGTGGGATGCCGCAAAGGCCGAGGAAGCCTAGACGGCTTAAAGACTCTCCAGATGACAGTATGGCCCCAGCTTGGGGCCATACTGGCTTGGCGAATGCGTATCCAAACACCTAATAGGAGTCGGGCTCGTTCATTTTGACATTGAATTTTGAACAGCCAGCTTTATTCGTGCAAAAACGATTGCCAAGATGAGTAGTGCATTTTTTGCAAGAACAGCGATTAGGTAAAAAACGCCGATGGCAAGCCCGCTGTTTCCAAAAATGGAGTACACGATGCCAATGTAGATAATTGGCGAGAAGAGGACGACGATATCCCATAGAACGCTTTTATATGTGATGCGCACTACAACATCGTATTGGGCATCATCTTCCCTCCTCTTATCCCTGAGATAGAATGCCACCCTGAAAAAGGGGAAGAGGCCCGCTCCGACTGCAAGGAGTCCCATTATTGCCCCAATGACCGGGTTGCCGTTTTGGTGTGATAAAGATGATCCGACAAGGCTTTGGAGCTGTTCGGACTCAAAGAAATTGCCAGAGGATGCATCACCCATAAGGGCATCGGCCAAGAAACTAAAAAGGCAAAACCCCAGCATCAACCCCGGAAAATATAGTACCGATGCTGCGAAGGGCTTGAAGTTGGCGCGTAGTGATGTGGAGAGCATGCCATAAACGCGCTGTTTAAAGGCTTCATACTTCTGGCGGCGAGAATCGACTGCTTCCTTACTGGCCGCTTTCGTCGACTGCTCTTGCATAATCGTTTCGAGTTGGGACTGCGCGTTTTTGAGCTGGTCTCTCAGCTGAGTTTTTTCTTCTGTGGTCATGGAATCGATGCATCGCGTAAGCTCGGCAATTCCATCGCCAGTATCGTGTTCTACTCCAAGACCCGATTCATCCATGGTGCCACCCTTTTCGTCCAACGGTTGAACGAAATTTTAGGGGGGGGGTAGCATTGTCAATGCAAAATGATGCCGGACGGCCCCTGATTCAATGACACTTGCTTGTATATTTCCAACTTACAGATAGTCCCCTTTTTGGCGATATGAGATGTTTAGCCTCCGTTCATGGATGATCCGTGGACGGGGATTTATTTCGCGTAACAATTGTATCCCTCGGCTAACTTAGGGCATAATGCAAAAAGTGCGATATGGCTAACTTACGGAGGCGCACCGATGGTGCACGGTCGGCCAGTCGTTTGCATCCACTACGTTTCCAAGTGAGAGGGAGACAGCATGAGTGACATTTTGGACGTCTACGGTCGCGAGGTGCTCGACAGCCGCGGCAATCCCACCGTCGAGGTCGAGGTCGTGCTCGAGGACGGCAGCTTCGGCCGCGCGATGGTGCCTTCGGGCGCTTCGACCGGCGCCTTTGAGGCATGCGAGCTGCGCGATGGCGACAAGGGCCGCTACCTGGGCAAGGGCGTTTCGCAGGCCGTCGAGCACGTCAACAACGAGTGCGCCGATGCCGTCGTGGGCCTCGATGCCTTCGATCAGCGCGCCGTCGATGCCGCGCTGATCGCCGCAGACGGTACCCCCAACAAGACCAAGCTCGGCGCCAACGCCATCCTGGGCGTTTCGCTGGCCGTCGCCCGCGCCGCGGCCGAGTCGGCGGGTCTGTCGCTGTACCAGTACCTGGGCGGCGTCAACGCCCACCTGCTGCCCACGCCCATGATGAACATCCTCAACGGCGGCGTGCATGCCGACAACAACGTGGACTTCCAAGAGTTCATGATTATGCCGGTGGGCGCCCCGAGCTTTGCCGAGGGCCTGCGCTGGTGCGCCGAGGTCTACCACACCCTCAAGGGTGTGCTGCACGAGGCCGGCCTGGGCGGCGGCGTGGGCGACGAGGGCGGCTTCGCGCCCAACCTCAAGACCAACGCCGAGCCGTTCGAGTACATCACCAAGGCCGTGGAGAAGGCCGGCTTCAAGCCCGGCGTCGACTTCATGTACGCCATGGACCCGGCCTCGACCGAGTTCTACAACGCCGAGACTGGCATGTACGAGCTCAAGGGCGAGGGCGTTGAGTACACGAGCGCCCAGATGGTCGATTACTGGGAGAAACTCGTTGACACCTATCCCATCATCTCCATCGAGGACGGCATGGCCGAGGAGGACTGGGACGGCTGGGTCGAGCTTACCCGCCGTATTGGCAACAAGGTGCAGCTGGTGGGCGACGACCTGTTCGTCACCAACACCGAGCGCCTCAAGAAGGGTATCGAGCTGGGCGCCGCCAACGCGATCCTGGTTAAGGTCAACCAGATCGGCACGCTCACCGAGTCGCTCGAGGCCATCGAGACCGCCAAGGAGGCCGGCTACGCCTGCATCGTGAGCCACCGCTCCGGCGAGACCGAGGACTCCACCATTGCCGACCTGGTCGTGGGCGTCAACGCAGGCCAGATCAAGTCGGGCGCCCCGTGCCGTAGCGACCGTATCGCCAAGTACAACCAGCTCATCCGTATCGAGGACGAGCTCGAGGGCAGCGCGCGCTACGCCGGTAAGGCCGCGTTCTACAACATCCGCTAAGGCAAGTGGTGATCGCGGGGCGGGGTTGACTCGGCCCCGCTCCACTTCCGCTGGCCGCCATTGGGCGCTGGGTTGCGTGACGGTCACGTGGCTCAGCGCCTTTTTTATGTCGAGCAAAGGCCGCCGAAGGCGTTGCGCGCGCTCGTGCTATAACTAGAATACTTAGCGCAAACAAACCTCAACCGCACAAGGCGCACATGGATCAGATTTACGACAACAGGTA
>CAVCBD010000002.1:0-53165 GCA_963599935.1 Acutalibacteraceae bacterium
CGACCGTCGGGAACGTACAAACATGCATCACGGAGTCGACACATTAACCACAGTAGTTTAGACTATAGGGTTATACAAGGAAACTAGGCGCACACAACAGGCATTATTCATTTTGCAAGTCGTGTAAGACCGCCTAAGAAGCACCGTAGGGACCAAATTGGGACCAAAAATTAAAGCCGTATCCCGCGAATGGGATACGGCTTTTATAAACCCTGCGTCTCCCGACGCTGGATTTTCGAGTGCCTACATTTTAATCGCTATCGCGGAAAGCACCGACGATGCACAGAGCCAAGAAGAACACCAGGCTCCCGACGGTGCCGCCGAGGATAAAGGCGATGACGATATGACCAATCATTCCGTGGCCTCACTAATCTGCATAGAGCCTGCGCCTGATTGCCTGGGCGACCGCCTTGTTGGTGTCTGGGCCATGGAGGCCGTCGGCACCAGACTGCCCGACGGAAATGCCGTTGGCGATAAGCCATTGCTGATGCTTATGGATGGTGCCGTTGGTCATCTGTCTCGCCTGGACGCCGCCAACGAAAGGATAGATGGCACACCCAATCTTGCGTTGCAGTGCGAGCACCATGTCTGAGCCGACGCCCTTGCCGGTCTTTGTCCAATTGACGCAGTTCTCGACGGCCCAGAAATATCGCTGGTTGCACTCCCACTGCCCGGATATAACGCCGTCGACGGTGGTGCCGAGCTGCTTCTGAATCGCTCGAGTGAACTTCGGACCCCAGTAGCGGGTGTCACCCAGGTCGGGGTCGGTGTTGTCGGCTACCTCGGTGTTGGCGCCGCCGATGGCGCCACCATCGCTGAGCCAGTAAAGCGTTCCGTCCCATGGATAGCTGTAATACGGCTTGATGTTGCTCTCTCGCCCCGTCTGGTCGCCCTTGGTGCCCGTGATGGTTCCATTCTCCGAGATGCTGAACTGAGCCAGCAGGTCGCCGCGAGCGGAGCCGTACGGGGAGATGCACACGGCTGTGTGGCAGCGTTTGTTGACGTAGATGTCGCCGCGCTGGGCCGACTTCACCCCCATCTTGCGCCAGCCGAACAGGCCTGTCTTAAGCAGCTGCTCGACCATGTTGCCAGTGTAGGTAGCGCCGTACGTGTTGATACCGACCGCCCTGAGTGCGAGGATGACTGCGGAGGAGCAGTCTCGGTCACCGCCTGCAATCGTCACGGTAGTCCCGTCAGACAGCTTAATCGTCTCGGTGGTCCCGTCGCCCATGCGATTGTATTGCGAGTACCCGTGGCCACCGTTGCCGTCATGAGTGACCATGTGCTCGAAAACCTGCGCGAACGCCTCGCGCCTGGTGAGCGCCATGTCTAGTTGCCCCTCGTGGTGTACGGCTCGTCGTAGCTGAGTGCGCGAGCGGAGTCGGACACGCCGCTCGTGGTCGGGTCGGTGACTACGCCGAGGGCCGCGAGGATGTTGAGCACGATGCCCACGAGCTGCAGGAGCGAATCCTGCGAGACGGGAGGGACGATGCCGAAGATGCCGCAGAGCTGGTAAGCGAACGCGAGCACGGTTGCCGCGAGGGCCGCGAGCGTGGCCTTGTTCTGCAGGCGAAGGATCCAGTTGATTTTCATTTGCTTCCTCCTAGTCGGAGCCGCCGACGCCACGGTGCATGTCGCAGTTGCGCTCCAGGCGCTCGATGCGCGTGAACAGCGTTGAAATCTGCTCCGTGTGCTTTGCGAGCGTGATTCCGTGGTCGTCGAGCTTTCGGTTGATTTCGTTGATTCCGGACTTGACCTCCCGCATGGAGTCGATCAGCGAGTCTAGCTTGTCATCGGTGTGCTGCTCCTTCGCGGAGCGCGTCTTGGTCACGCTGAGCCGTCCGACGCAGAACGTCACGATGACGAAGAAAGCGCTGACGATGGAGGTCGTGTCGCTTACGCTCACGGGCGGCACTGCTCCCCCTCGCGGTCGGCGGCGTCGAGCATGTCCTGCACCTCTTTGCGCCAGCGCTCGGGCACGCTGCCGATGGTTCGCTTGCCTTTGCTCACCGCACGGAAGAACATCTCCGCGATAGCGCTCGCCACTACTGCTCACCTCCCGCGATCATGTCGCAAATCTCGAGGATTGCCGCGTCGTGGATGGCGCTAGTCTCCTCGCATTTCTCGACGCGCTCGGCGATGGTCGCGTCGTCGTTGACGTGCGAATCCCAGAGGGCGTCGAAGCTCTCGGTGATTTCGTCGACCGTCGGGGTTCCAGCAACCTTGAAGTACAGCTCCTCGGCGGTGTAGAACTCGTAGCTCGACTCGGGGCCGTCGTCTGCGGTGTCCTTCACAATGTCTCGGCGAATCCAGACATGTGAGTAGGGAGCGCCGTCATCGTGCTCGATGCTCACGGCATCGAGCGGGGTGGCAGAGATCGTTTTCACTGCGCTCATGCGTCCACCTTTCGTTTCGGGTGTTATCAGCATGAGCATGTGACGAGACGTGTTTCCGCGCGTGCCGGACAGTGGCGTCGTATCCGTTTATCTGCCTCGCCTTGTGCGAGTCTGAGTGCTCAAGGTATCCCCAGTAGGAACAGACCCTCTTGGCCCCGCGCAGCGTCGGCCTTCGGTCGTAGTCCCTGTACGCTTTCCTGATTCTGAGGTACAGGTCGGGCTTTATCGTGACCCTGCTCGGTCTTACGCTGTTGCTGAGCGCACGGCAAGGCTCCTGCTCGCCGGACCTGGAAACCTTCCAGCCCTTGAACTCCAGGCCGAAACCGTCTCGAAAATAGGAATCGAGCGTCCTGATGGCAAGCTCCAGGTCGCGCTTGCAGCTACCGAAGATGAATAGGTCGTCTGCGTACCAACACTGGTGCTCGATAAGCCTGACGTTCCTTCCGCGCCGGGTCTTATGGGCGTCCTCAAGGAAGTGGTAGCCGAACGATAGCACCAGCTGTGCCATGCGCAGCGAGAAGTAGCTGCCGATTTCCAAGCATCCGTCATAGGAGTCGAGCAGGCAGTCGCACAGGTAGAGCACGTCGGCACTCTTGACGTATTTGCGGAGTATCGACTTGACAACGTCCGTCTTGATTGACGGGTAGCACTTGCGGACGTCGACATGCACATGGTACTTGCTGTCCTGCAGATACCTCTGGCAGGCTCCTACGAGCATCGGCTGACCCTTGCCCTCGATACTGGCCGTCTGCCAGTATCCGACCTTCGCCTCAAGCAATGGCGATAGGGCCTTGACCGCGATGTAGTCGCAGACCTGCTGCTTGATACTCTCGATGCCGATGATTCGCAGCTTGCCGTTCGTCGGCTCGATGTGGCTGTAGCGCTTGATCGGTACGAACGAGATGGTCCTTGACGCGAGTTCGGATGCAATCTCGTCCATCAGCGCGTCTGCGGTTCCGTACTCGTCGACGACGCGCCACCTGTTCTTCTTCCCAGCCGCATGGTAATACCAATCGTAATATGCGGCATGAATTAGGGACTCGTCCAAGCGGAGTCCCTTGCAGTAGCTTTTTATATAGACCAAATCTCTTTCTGGGTGTCATACGAGCGGTCGCCGTGAGGTTACTGGCCCGTCGGTCTTTTTGACGATTTCACTTAGTTAAGCTAGGCCGATGCCCATCTCGTCCCAGAAGGACGGAGGGTAGTCGCGGATGGAGAATGATATTGAAAGAGTAGTCCCAGATTGACGAGAGCCGTAGTTCCACCTGGCGTTCGAGAGGTCGTTGTTGCCATTGACGTAGCGAAGGCCAGCATTGCCCCTGTTCCTGAGGTTGCCGAGAAGGAAAGATACGCCCCGTATTCCGCGAATCCCTATTTCCGATTTCCGATAGTTGCAGAGCTGATTGTAGCACGCGCTACGGACAACCGGGATGAAAAAGAGGGGGGCTTTTTCGCCCCCTCTCGTCGGCTATGCAGCCGCCGATTCACCCCCGGACTGACCGTTGCCAGAAAGACGAGAGCCGTAGTACCACCCGGCGCTCGAGAGGCCGCTGCTGCCATCGACGCAGCGAAGGCCAGCAAAGCCCCTGCTCCAGAGGCTGCCGACGGTCAAGCACTGGCGCGTTCCCTTGACCGTGTCGGCGCTCTTGTAGGTGCCGTCGCACATTCCCGTGGTCTGCGACGCGCCGGAGCCGACAGACAACATGACGCCGTTGACGGTCCTGTCGTACAGCGGGTACTTCCAGCCCTCTGTTGCGTCGCCGGGCATATCTCCCACGAGGGTTGCGTCTGCCGGGATGATTCCGGGCTTGTCGTCGGCGGTGCTCTTGGACGCGTAGACCTTCCAGCCGCCGCCGTCGTTCTTGTACGTAACGTCCTCGACGATCTCGTACATGCCGTGCCCAAGCTCGATGCCCTGGATGGTGAACGGCTCTCGTCCGCTCTTGGGGTCGGTGGGCGAGCCGTCTCCGGCGAGTCCGTCGCAGGCTCCAGTGTGCCACGGGCAGGTGGAGACAATCATGCCGACCTCGGTGGTGATGGGTTCGCAGTCGAGCGTCAGGACGCAGTTGTCCCCGTCGACCGCCTTGGAGACGATTCGGGCGGCATCGACAATGTCGTGTGCGCTGGAGCTGCCTCGGTCGGGGTTGGCGGTCTTTACGGAGCCGACCATGACGGAGGAGCCGACGGGCCACGCGGAGACGGAGGACGCGGCAACTGTGACCGTGTTGACGTTCTCTCCAGCGACCGTAATCGCAGGCTGCTCGGTATGCCCGGTGCATCCAGCGAAAACGCTCTGCGAGTTCTTGGTCGCGTACTTGAGGTCGAACATCCACAGGACGTACATGTGGTCGTAGCGCGACTTGCCCGAATACTGTGCGCCCTTCTTGCGGGTTAGCGTGATGACGCTGTCGTGGCTGATGAATCGCTTGACGGGTCGCCTGGAGATGGATGCGGCGTTGCCAGCATCGTCGATGACGAGCGGGTACTTCGCTCGCATGACGAACAGGCGACGGTGCTTTCGGTCCGTGAGTCCGTCAGGCTCAAGCGTGTATCCAGTGGTCGGCGAGTCGCTTACCCAGCGCTGGATGGTGGATTCACCCTCGACCTCGCGCATGTAGAGCGTCGGGGTCATAATCCAGACGTCACCGTTGGAGCCGTCTCGCGCGAATCGTCCGTCGCCGTTGATAGCGGTGACGTGCGGCTTGCCGACTGCGTCGTAGAAGCCGTTCACCTCCCAGTATCGGAACGGGCCAATGCCGAGGTACGGGTCGTTCCCGGCCTTGGCGAACGTGTAAGGCGTCGGAACGTCATACTTCGCGTTCTCCCCGAGCTTGGTTCCCTCGACGGTCTTTCCGGTGGAGAACTCGACTCCGTAGGCGAGTCCGTCGCAGCCGGATTCGATCATCGCGGCAACGGACGCGTCGGTGTACCTGTCAATGTTGTCATCGAAAACCGGTCGCTTGTTGTTAGCGAGCAGCTGAATCGACATGGCGATGTCGCCAAGCCCCTCCTTAAGAGTCTCGTCGCTGGCGATGTGGGTCTTTGCCATTAGCTTTCCTCCGTGTCAACTAGGGTCAGGTACTTCGTATCGCCGACCGTGTCGTACGTGATGTAGATTTTCTTGTCGGCCGAGATGGAGCCGCGTGCCTCCTCTGCCGCTTTAAGCGCCTCCGTCTTTGCCTGCTCAGCTCCTGCGGCGGCGTTCGAAGCGGTGACGGACGAGTCGTTAGCGGAGCCTGCGGCGGCGTTCGCCTTGCCAGCGGCCTCGTTCGCCGCGCTCGCGGCCTTCTCTGCCTTGTCTTTGGACGCGTCTACGGAGCCAGCTGCCGCGTTCGCCTTGCCAGCGGCCTCGTCAGCTTTCTTTACGGCGGCCTCTGCATCGGTGGCGGCGGTCTTTGACCTCTCGACCGCATCGGCGCTCTCCTGCTTCACCTGCTCGAACTTGTTGGAAATCTCCTGCTCCGAGTCGGCGTAGCTCTGCCTGAGAAGTTCGAGCTGCCTGTGCTCCTCGTCGACCCTGCCGATCGCGTCGTCCGCACGCTTTGCGGCATCGGTTGCAGGCTGCATCAGCCCAGCAATCTGCTCCTCTGTGAAGTCGGCGTACACGAACGCGTCACCCTTGAGGGCGACGATTTTCCAGCTGGCGCTGGGCGGCTGCTCCACGGTCGGAGAGACGCACATGTAGGAGCTGCCGCCGTGGGACACCACGTCGAGCTTGTCGTAGCTGGTTCCTGCCTGCCACTCTCCTCGGTGGATTACGGCGATTCGTCCAAGGTCCTTAATCATCGGTTGCCCCCGCTTTCGTAAGTTACGTATCCGTGGCCGTCATCACCGAGCGAGAAGTCGATGCTGTTCAGCATTGCCTTGCAGTCTGCCCAGACCTTCTCGAACTCGCTCTGCGAAGGGTCTGAGGGCTCAGGCGCGGTGTCTGCCATGACGCGCGGCTCAACCAGCAGCGGCTTGCGCATGAGCGCGTTCGCCACAACCACAGAGTCTCGGGTGCCGATGGCCGTCACGTAGACCTGCCCGGCCATTGCCGTCACCTCAGATGGAACGACGTAGGTGCCGTCCTCTCGTGCGGCAGGCATGAACTGCTCGCCTGTGGTGCTGGTGAAGATGACCCTGACGTCGAGTCCGTCCCACTCGCTATCGAACGAGATTGCGATTGCGTCTGCGTTGGCCGTGCCCTGCACCAGCCTGCGGTCGTCGACGGAGAGCGTCCTGTCGCACACTGTCGCGCTGTGCAGCTTCATTAGTCCACCTCCAGCTTGAGATGGCCGTCGTCGCCGAGCGAGAAGGCGACGGTTCCGTCTCGGAAATAGTTCTTGAGGTTGTTCACGATGTCCTCATAGGTGGCCATGCGCTTCACGGAGCCTGCGGCGAAGCAGATGTAGACGGACCTGCCGTCGCTCGCCTCGCTGTCGTCGGACACAACGACGGCCCACTCCCCAGGCATCAGCTTGGCCTTGTTGAGGTTCGTGTATGCGCCACGGCGCATCTGGATTGCCATAACGTCTCCTTACTTGAAGCCGGGGTCTGACGGTGTCAGCAGCTCGTGCTTCACCAAGATGCCGTTCTCGAAATAAAGGTTGTAGTTGCGCATCGTGTTTCCGTAGATGAACGGGATTGATATTTCGCCTGAGAAAGTGTCACCGTCGTTCAGCAGTGACGGATAGTTCTTCGACGTAAGGAACTCCGCTCCGTCTCCAGACAAGATGGTTCCAGAGCTGTTGTCTGACCAGTACGATACGGAGAGCGCGTAAAAAGACGTGTCCTGTACTCTCGTCTCGGCCTTATGCAGCGTGACGGACATGCTCAACGATCCGTCGCTGTTGCTGTTCAGGTTGAAATAGACCCACGGGCCAAGCATGTTGCTTTCCATCCAGACGGTTTTCTGGCCAACCTTTGCGTCTACATATCCGGCTTTCCTGATGGTCTTGATGCCAGAGTTGTAGGCGACGGAAAATGATATTGAGTACCATGTTTTACCGTTTACGTCTTTACCTATCGGCTTCTCCATTGTGAAAACCCTGTTGAAGCTGGTAGAGCCTCCAAAGAGGTCTTGGCCAGAATCCATAAAGATTGACCTCTCGACGGAGTACGGAACCGTTTCGAGCGAGAGCGCTGAGCTGTCTCCGTCAACCTTAAAGTTGATAGCGCTGCTACCTATGGTCACGTTCGACTCGTCCCCACCGACTTTCAGCAGGTTCTTGATTCCGACGATGCTGGCGTCGATGGTTCCAGAATGGATATAGTCGGCATTGAAATAGAGCTGGCCGCCAGACGTGAAGATACCCTTCGCCTTGCCGCCATCGGTAAGGATGTTGAATATCTTCTGCTGGTCAATGGACGTATATGCGCGCCAGGACTTAAACGCCATAATGTTCGCCTTGGTAAGCCCGGTATCTTCAACTGGGTCGGTATAGGTCTGGCTTCCGTCATCCCATGTAATGCAGAGCCTGGTGAAGTAGTAGTAAACGGGCGTCCAGTCGGGACAGCTAGATAGCCACTCTCCATCAGTCGGCTCGTCGGAAGATGAACTAAGATACCATTGAGGCTCGGATGACCTAATCCCCTTTCCAGGCGCTCCGTCCTTACCGTCAGTGCCGTCTATACCGTCCCTGCCGTCCATACCGTTTCGACCGGAAATGCACGATGCCGAGCCAACGAGTTGCGACCCGTCAGCCATGACGGTAACGATTCGGAACCAGACGTAATATCCTGACTTCCAATGAGGACAAACCTCCGACCATCCATCGTCCGGCTGGGTGACGGCGCTTGTTCCCTGGCTGTACTGCGGAACGGCACTTTTGACGGCCTCTGCTGTGCTGACGATGCCATTGCCGCCGATTGTCGTACCGGACTCAAGAGCGAAACGCGCCTGTCCGGTGTCGAGGTCGAAGAAATTGTCTCCGTTCTGAGCGGTCAGCCTGCCAGTCCTCACGTAATCTGCGTTGATTCCGATAGCGTAAATTCGCTTGAGGATTGCATCGCCGTCTGCGGTTAGTCCAGTCGCATAGGTCTTTCCGGAGTCGGTCGAGATGCCGATGCCGTCGGCTGCGATTTTGTAGATGATCTTTGACTGGTCGGTCGTGGGCTTGTCATGCAGGTAGTAGACAATGCTGCCGTCATCCTTCTTGACCTCGGTGTGGTACATGCCCTTGGCGTCGGCCAGCGACTCGCCGAGGCTCTTGATGGCAAGGTCCCTCTCGCTCAGCTCGCGCTGAATCTCGTTCCGCGCCTTGACGTAGGCAGACGTGCTTGCGCCAGCGTTGTCTGCGCTGTTGCGGCTCGCGCTCTTTGCCCCGCACGATACGGCCATGCCACCGTTGACGGTGTACTTCACGCGCGTAACATACGACCTGTGCATGTTCTGCTTTCGGTCGATGACGTATGCGCAGTCACCCGCCTCGATGCTCGGCACGCAGATGTGCTTGCCGCTGAACGGCCTGAACCTCATGCCGATGACCTTGCCTGCGATAAGCTCGGCGACATCGCGTCCGAAGCCAGGCAGGACTAGCGGGTTGTTGCTGATTGACAGCACATAGCCGTCATCGCCAATCTGAACGGTTTCTCCGTTAATCGTCTCGTTGTTCTCGGTCACGCTGCGCTCTGAGACGCGAACTCCGGTGATTACGACGTCATCGGTGTTTACCGTGACGTTGCTGAAAGCATACAGCTGATGGACGCTTCTGTTCGTGATGAAGGTGCCGCCGTCGACGAAGTCACCGCTTGAGTAGTCTAGGAAGTCACCGCCGTCCTTGGACGCTCCGGTGGAGTACGGGCTTTCGGAGTCGAAAACGCCACCATCGCAGTCGTCCTCGGACTCGAAAACCGACGTATCGTACCAAACTGTCCTCAAGTGGCCGTTATACGCTGCCGATGCGTTGACACAGCAAACCTGGCAGCAGTACGCGAGAACCTGTCGGCAAGTGGCGTTCTGGTCCACATATTCGAAGCAGAACGACCTGTTCAGCGCGGAATTTCCGTCCTCGTCCCACTTGACACCGCAGTAGCGGCACATGTTTCCGATTACCTCTCGGACGCTGACGCTGTCGTTGAGTGGCAATCCCGTTGCTTTGGCGAAATCGGAGAACGGTACCTCGAACTTCGACAGGCTGTCGAGTGCCGAGATTGCGATGGTGCCGTTGTAGGCATCCGGCTGGTTCGCCGTATACAGGCCACGCTGAATCCACTCGGTACCGCTCGACAGCTCTTTGCCGACCCATGCCTTGAACATGGAGCCTGTGAAGTCGCAGGTGTCGAACCTGCCGTCGTGGTTGTTGAGCGTGATGTCCATCTGCCCGATGATGGCGGTGCCGACGTCGAACGACCCCTCGGATGAAACCTGCTGGTCGAATGAGCATGCTACGATGTCGTCTCCCGTAAGCTCGCGCGTCGTCTTGTCGGCGAACCTGATTGTGCCTTTGATTAGCTGGTTCGAGTTCTCGCCAAGGGAAAGCTCGAATTCATTGCTGATGCTGAGCATGGGCTACCTCTCGATCAAATCGAAGCTGAGGGTCTTGTATCGAGTGCCATCGACCCAGACATACTGGAGCGGAGCGGAGCGGTCGCCGACGTAGAAGCAGCGCGTCTCCATGCATCCGTCCATCGCGTCCCAGTAACGGACATAGATATATTCAGGATTTACGGCCTGCAGGATTGCAGCCACCTGCGCGGCGGTAGGCTGCGCCCAGATGCACTTTAGCTTGCGCTTCTGGCACAGCCGCTGCTTGTACATAGTCGCGTTCGAGTCCATGACTCGTCCGGCGTCGGAGCCGGAGACGTCCTGCAGGCCCCATTCGAGCGAGGACGGGTCCGGCGAGACGGGGCGCACGCTGTCTGCGCTCGCCCCGATACTCAGAATTGCCAAGTGGCTACTCCAAACTCACCACGCCTCGACGTGCGAGGCTTTCGTTACCCTTGACGACCGCACGGGCAAGGTCCTCGTTGCCGACTCGCAGGACGATGGTGGTGTCACCGCCGCCGTTGACCTGCTGGGCGCCAAGTTGACCCGTGGTCATCGCGGACTGCACCATTGCCTTGGTCATGGCGCTCACCGCAGTCTCAGTCTCGAAGGTTGCCGGATAACCCTCGTGCGAGGTGTAGCGACTTGCGGAGCCGTCGAACGTGGACGCAGAAGTGGAACGGGCAAGCTCCTCGGAGTCCTGCAACATGGACGCGACCTTGGAGCCATCGAAGCCGTCTCCGATCGCGTTGCCGTATGCCTTGCCGACGTTCTTTCCGAACTTGGCGGCCTCCTCGGTGGCGTTAAGCGACTCGGCGGTCATGTCGGTGACGGCGTCGGACACTGCCTTGGCGCTGTCGGAGATACCGATAGCAAAGCCCTCACCGAAGTAGCCGCCGATTTCCATCGTAACTCGGGACGGAGAGTGGATTCGCAGCGCACGGCGCATCCTGTTTGCAGCGTTTGTCGCGATGACCTCTGCGGTGTTGTAGATGGTCCAGCGGGTGCTCCACAGGCCGTCATCGAATCCGTATCCGACGTACCTGCCAGCGTTCTCGTACCATCCACGGTAGTCGCGCAGACCGCTCTCGCCAGATGCTGCCACCGAGTGTGCCGCAGAGCTTGCGTTGACTCCCCTGAGTCCGTTTGCAAAGCTGTTGCCGAGCGCCCTTCCGGAGTTGCTGGCTGTTCCACTGCCGTTGCGGAAAGCGGTCGCCGCCCTGTTCGACGCACTGGATGCAGCAGACACTGCACTTCCGGCGGCATTGGACAGTCCGCTCCTGTAGCTGTTCATGACTGCAGCGCCAGCGCTGTTGGCGGTTCCAGTGCTGGAGCGGAAAGCGGATACGACCTTGTTGCTCACCCCGCGAGCGGCGCTTGCGGCAGATTCGGCACCGGCGCTGATGCCGTCCCCGTAGCCGCCGGACATGTTCTTGCCAGCTGACTTCGCCTTGGTGTATCCGGTGCCGCCGTTGAATCCGGTGACAGCCTTGTCACGCACGCCCTCTGCCTTGGACTTGACGTTCTCGGCACCGCTGTTGATGCCGTTGGCGAAGTTGTCGACCATCGTCTTGCCGCTGGTCTTGGCCTGGTTCTTAGCAGAACCGAACTCCTTGGCAGTCTCCTCGGAGGTTTTCTTGGCCTCGGACTTGGTGTTCTCCTTCTCGGATTTCACGCCGTCCGTGGCGCCCTCGGCGTTCTTCTTGCCAGCCTTGGTAGACTTGGTTGAACCTGCACCGAGAACGCTTGCGAAAGAATCGGTACCGGAGTTGGCCGCGTCCTCGAGCTGCTGGATAAACTGCTGAGACTGCGCGCTTGTCGGGTCGTTGACAACCTCCTGAAGCGCCGTCGCCATTTTCTCGGGTCCGGCGTCGCGCAATGCCTGAACCATCGAGCTGTTCATGCTCCAACCCGTGATGGAACAGAGCTGAATCAGGTTGTCCGACCACTGCTGCTGAACCGCAAGGTTGTTTGCGAGATTGGTGTTAACAGTCTCGAGCGACATACTCGAACCGGTCTCGATCGCGTCGAAGCTGTTGATGGTTTTCTGCGAGAAGTTGTCAATCTGCTGCGCGACATCATCGAACGTCATTCCGGTGTCAGCGAGGTGCTGGGCGAACTCCTGCTCGGAGAAGCCTGCCATGGCCAGCGCGTCGGCGAGATTGTCGTGCGACTTCTCGTACTCCTTGATGGAGTCGACGTTGTTCTTGACCTGCTGCTCCTCCTCGGAAAGGGTCTCGTTGGCCTCCTTGGTGGAGTCCGTGGCCTCTCCGGTGGCGTCGCTCAGGCCGAGGAACCCGAGGATGGCACTGCCGATGCCGTCGATAATGGGCTGCAGCAGCGCCAGGATGCCGCTGAGCGCCGCGACGAACACCATTCCGGGGAACGCCGCGATAGCCGCGTTGAGCAGTCCCTGCGCGACGGCCCCCGCAGTCTTTGCTACGGTCATGGCAGTTTCTGCGACCGTCATCGCCCCAGTTGCTACAGTGCTCGCGCCGAGTTTCGCCGTGTTTGCCGCCACCTCGGTTCCGGCCTTGAGTTCTGCCGCAGCCAGCTTGCCAGCGGACGCGACGGACTTGTCCTGGCTGGACGCATACTCCATAGCGGCGGCCTTGGCAGATGCCAGCTTAGCCTTTGACTGCTCGAGCGCGACGTTACACTCAGCAGTCTTGACGCGCTGTTCCGCGACCTTGACGTTCATCTTGTCGACTGCAGTGCTGAACCTTCCAGTACTGTCCGTGTTGAGCGACAGCTGTGCCTGCGCCTTACCGAGCGCGTCCTTCTCCCTCTCAAGCGCAGTCTCTGCATCGGAGATGGATGCCTTTGACTTTTCAGTGGCGGACCGCATTGTATCGGTCTTACCCTTAGTGATTCCAAGTGCCTCTCCCAGCAGCTGCATACCAGCCTTGGCATCGCCTGCGGCGTTCTTTAGGTTCGACTTGAGGTCGGTGGAGAGCAGCTTGACCTTGCTGGAGGACTCAGCTGACTTTCCGCTGATGATTCCAGCCATAGCCGTGAACGCAGTGCCGATTCCCTGCAATCCCGTTGCGATGCCGTTGGTGACCGCAAGCGCAGTCAGAGCCGCGCCCAGGAGCGTAGCCGCAACCCTTGCTGGTGCGCTGTTCACCAGCAGCTCGAGCATCACCTGCAGGACGGTGTTGATGACCTGGAACGCGGCTGCAGCCGCGGTGAACGCCACGTCGGCGACGGCCTCGGCGAGATGCAGGACGAGCGTGGCACCGATTCCGGCGGCCTGACCGAGCTTGCCGAGTGCGTCGGCATTGCGGATGAACCAGTCCTGCCAGCTCTGGAGAACATCGATGCACAGGTAGATTGCGCCGCGCAGCTTGTCGCCAATCCAAGCGACCAGCTGAATGAGAGCCGTGTCGGTGAAGCCCTTGATCATGGTGCCGACGCCGTTGATGGCAGCGGAGAGCGTCAGGCACATCTGGGCTGCAAGGTCGAACGACAGCGCGATAGTCTCGGGGAAGTTGAACGCGACGACAAGCGGACCGACGATTTCGACAATCTGTCGGACGGTGTTGCTGATAAGGTTGGCGACTCCGGCAATCTCGTTCTTGACGGCTCCGACAATATCGAGTCCGTCGAACTGGTGCTGGATTGCCTTGGCGAGGACCTTGAAGTCATCGACGAGCGGCTGGAGCGCCTTGCCGATTCGGTTCAGCATGTCCATAATCTCATCGTACAGCTTGTCGGTCAGGCCGTCGCCGAGCGACCAGTCGTAGTCGTCGAGCTTAATGTCCGAGATGTTCGGAGCGCCGCCGCCACCGGAACCGCCGGAGCCGGAGCCGGAGCCGGAGCTGCCGGAAGTCTCGTTGAACTTGTTGATTTCGTCGAAGCCCATGAGCTGGCGCTTGAGTTCCTCGACCTGCTTTGCGGCCTTTCCGGCCTTGTTGCCAGCGCCGCCTGCCGCATTGCCAGCGTTGTCGATGGCGTCTGCGGCGTCATCAGCTGCGGATGCGGCACCCTCGTATGCGCCGCCGTCACCGAAGCCCATGTTTGCGATTGCCGTGCCGCCAGTCACCTTGGCAAGCAGGTTCGCTAGCGTTGCAACGGCCTTAACAACCGCTACGGCTACCGGGATGATAGCCTGCAGCATCGGCAGGAACACGTTGCCGATTGCCTGAGCCGCCGTCTGCATCTGGCTCTTGAGGATTCGGATTTGGTTGGCTGGAGACGACACGGTCTTTGCGAGGTCGCCGTGCGCCCAGCTGACCTGTGACATGATCGCCTTGTAGCGGAGCATGGCCTTCTCGGCCTGCGTCATCTTGGACACCTGCTCGGTGATGCCCATGTTGTATGCCTCCTGCTGGAGGCGTGCCGTGGTCAGGTCGTAGCCGAGCGCTCGAAGCGGCTCAATCTCTCCCGCGAGACCCGAGCGGACCTTCTCGAACGCGGCGCCGTTGCTGATGTTAAAGAAGGACGCGAGGTCGTAGGACAGCTGCGTGAGTCCCTTGGACATGGTATACGCGTTGTTGGCCGCGACGCCCATGCCCTGAGCCATGGTCATGAACGTGCCCTGGTTGCTCAGGAACTCGCCCGTGTTGATGCCGAGAGCGGACTTGACCGCGTCCGCGTACTCATGCGCGGTGGCGGCGTACTGGCCGAGCGACGTGTCGGCGAGGTTGATGTCCTCGATGTAGCGGTTGGACTGGTCGACGCAGTAGGCGATGCCCTGTGCGACCTTGTAGAAGGTCGACGCGACGGTCGCGACGGCGCGGATGACCGATGCCGAGGTGCGCAGCTTGGAGATGAAGCTGTCAAGCGCGGATTCGGCCTGCTTGGTTCCGCTGGTGGCTCCCGCTCCGAAGCTCTTGGACGCGCTCTTGATGGTCCTGAAGCCGGACGCGACGCTCGCGAACTTCTCGGGCAGCTTGCCCAAAGAGTCGTTGATGGCGTCGCAGGCCGAGCGGAAGGACGACATGTCCATCTTGTCGAGAGACGCGGCAAGCTCAGGGAGCCTCTTGAGCGCGTTTACCGTGCTGCCGAGGTTGGACCTCGGCAGGGCGCTCAGCTCCGCGAGCGAGGTGTACAGGCTGTGGAACTTGGTCGCGTCGAAGCTGACTTGGTTCATCTCAGCGATTGACGCGGCGATTTTCCTGATTTGGTTGGCGATGCTGGATGACAGCTTGATTCCGGACAGGGATCGGACGGAATTGACCGTCTCGCGCACCTGAGCGGAGCTGTTCATCTGTGACGTAGCGGACGCGATAGCGGAGACGTTCTTCGCCACGGTGGACGAAATCTTGACGCCCTGCAGCTGTCGCACGGCGTCCGCGATCGCAGCCACGTTCTTGCTGTCCACGCGAGCGGACGACAGCTTGGAGATGCCGTCCGCTACCTTTGACAGCGACGTTCCGACGCCGCGAGTCCCTGTTTTCAGTTCTTTTACGTCATCGGCTAGGCCTCTGACGGCGCTGCGAGCGTTGTCTGCTTTGGACTCGATTGAGATTCGCAGCTGGTCGATGCTGGCTTCTGCCACGGCTACCCCATTTCTGGGGGCGCAATCCCGCCGTGCTTACACTAGGCAGGCCCATGTCCCATGAGCCATACAGCCATTTTCTCGTGGGCTGATTTCTCCTCGTGCGCCGCAGTCTCCTCTGGAGTCCTAGCCGACGTGATGCCGTAAGGCTCCTCGGGGTAAGGCTCAGGCTTGGCCTTCTTGACGAACGGGTTGAGTGCCGGGACTAACGACGCGATGGAGTTGTAGACGTAGAGTCCCATCTGCCAGCGCTCCCACTCGCCGCGCTCGTCGCGCTGCCGCTGGGACTCCCTGAAAGCGGCGTAGAGCCATGGGTCGCCGTCCCAGTACTGCTCGACGGTCATCCCGAATGAAATGGCAGAGGGGAGCGCCATGTCGAACGCGTGCCCCAGAGGACACTCGCCCGTGTAGCGCTCCCCTCCATCGGAAGGTTTCTTATCTTCCCCGGCTAGACCAGACGGAACTTCATTCGGGACTCGGTAGGGTTTTCAATGAGGGCGGTCATCGGCTGGTTGAACAGCGCGACGAGCAGCGCGATAAGGTACTGCTTGTCCTCGATGCCCTGCCAGATGCCCAAGACCTCGTTGAAGGTAATCTTGGGCTGTTCCTTCTTGAACGCAGGCAAAACGAAGTCGCTAATGAACTTCTCGATCGAGGTCAGGGTGCCGTGGGAGAGCATTTCAGCCGCGTACTGCGACGTGATGCCCTTCTTCTCCATGTCCTTGACCATCTTGCGCGAGTAGCACAGGGTGTACTCGGTGCCGGACTCCTCGTCCTCGATGACGATCTTGTCGTGGCCCTTGATGTCCACAAGCGCCTGCGCGGCGATGTTGACTTCCTCGGTTGCCTCGATGTTCTCGGTGTTCTCGTCCATGTCTTACCTTTCTTTCGGTTTGCAATCCCTATCGTTTAGGTTCCGGCTAGGCGTCGGCCAGCAGCTTCGGGGCAGTGGCGCAGGAGACGACGATGGTGGTCTCGCGGACCTTGTCGACCTCGCCGCCAGCCTCGTAGTAGCTCAGGCCGCCCTGCCATGCGTAGATGCCGTCGTGGCCGTCGGGTGCGCCAGTGGCGTCCGCGCCCATGACGATGGCCCACCACTCGCCCTCGCCGAGAGCGGAGAGGGTCGCGAGCTTGGTGGAATCTCCCTTGGTGTAGTTGGAGGTCAGCTTGATTGCCTCCAGCTTCTGCACGCCGTTGACGGTTTTCTGGACCTTGTCGGAGAGCGTGGTGGCGTCGAGGGCGTTAGGCTCGCCGCCGAGGTCGCCGTAGCTCTTGATGTCAACGACCTTCTCGGCCTTGGCGAAGTCGGCTGCGGCGGGCTCGGCGGTCAGGGCCTTGAAGTGATAGAAGTAGGTGTTGATGGTTGCGGTGGGAGTGGTGGATGCAGCTGCTGCCATGTATTTTCCTTTCAAGTTACCAAGGCGCGACGGTGCCCGACTTGTCGAGCTTCGCGCGCCAAGTCGCAGCGAGACGGCGGACGCTGTGGTCGGTATCGGCGACTTCTGTCCAATTCGACCTGCGGAAACCGCAACGGGCCAGCGCCTCGTCCGCTGCAACTAGGATGTTTCGTGCCTCAAAGACGCTCGTGCCGGAAAACGACTGGGCGTCCACTACCGTCCGCGTCCACAGCTCCACGCCGGAGCTGTCGCGCGTGCTCTCGTCCTCTCCGGGGAACCGGAACTTGACGAGCAGCGCTGGCAGTTGCGAGTCCTTTGAGTTGATGGCGCTTGAGGTGACGGTGCATTTCGGGTACTTCTTGGTCACCTCTTGGCGCACGTAGTTGAAGATTCGGGTGGAGTGGTCGTTCATGACTTGAAAATCCTCTTGGCGGTATTGACGACCTCGGAACGCGCCTCGTCCGCGCCAGCTCCCATGAACCTGCTGGCGATATGGCCGTGCGTGAAGCCGAAAGAGCCGTCGTCCTTCGGGTAGGTCCAGCCGGACTCTCCCCTGCCGCTCTGGTTGACCGTGTAGCCATTCTCCGCGCCGTATGCGGCGTCTCCACGGATGCCGGAACCGAACTCCAAGATGTGGCTCAGCGGCACCTCGTAGGAGCCGTCGGAGGGCGATAGGACGGGTCCGTTTGCGAAAGCCTCGGCGCCGTCCGCTGTCCTGCGCGAGCCGATGGTTTCAGCCACCCTCTCAGAGGGGCACTTCTCCTTAGCTGCGGAAACGGCGGTCTCGGCAAGCTCCTCCGCGAGCTGGCCCGACTTCTCGTCGAGTCCGTCCGCGTACCTGCGAAGCTGCATCTCCATCGCCGCGAGCGAGCTGTACGACAGCTCTGCCGTGAGGTTCATCGGCCGTCGACCCTAGTGAGTCCGAACGCGCAGTAGTTGAGCGACGGGGACACGCGCTTTACCTCGTATGCGCCGGACATGGAGGGCTGGCCGTCACCGAGCAGTTCGGGCTTCTCTCCCAGCCACATGCGGTCGCCCTCGTCGATGCCCCAGCGGTTCGCCTCGGCCACAAGCTGCAGGTCGTATGCGACCTGAGTGCCGAACGGGCTGGAGGAGCTGTCGCCGCTGGGCGCGGATGCATTCACGCGCACCTCGACCGGGTCCAACCAGCCGTTGACGTACTCTCCGGTGCCGTACTCGCCGTCCATGATTTCGGTGCGGGAGGGCTTCGAGAGCCACATGGTTCGCCTGTTGCGTTCCATGCACCTCATTAGACGGCCCTCGATTTGCATCGCGGGACGATGCGCTGCAGGAGCTGCTTGGAGACGCCTGCGTTGGAGCGGGTTCGGGTCACGCCGTTCTCGACGTGCGTAATCTCGTTGTCCGCTCCGCGCCAGTTGAACATGTCGGCCGCGATCAGGCACTGCAGGGAGTCGTAGCGCGGCTCCCATGCGACCGAGTCGGGGTCGTCCGCGAACGGGTTGCGCGTCTCCAGAATCAGGGAACGGGCGGCAGACAGGTAGGCCGTCACCAGCCCACCGTCTGCCTCCTGCCCCGCTCCCGTGAGGGCACAGACCTGTTTCAGCTTGTCCTCGTCGCTAAGCATGGTCTAGGCGACGCCCGGGGTGACGAGCTTCATGAACGGGATGGCGCGGTGCTCGCTGTAGGCCAGCGACCAGTTGCCTGCGGTGCCGAGCTGGGCGTCGGTCGGAGAGATGACGGGGTTGCCCTTGTTCGGGTTTTTCGTGTCGGTCTCCTTGGGCGCGGTGAAGTTGAAGCCGTTGGGGTGGATGGCCTCGCGCAGGCGGTAGCCGAGGTAGCTGGTGCCGCCGCGCTTAAGCTCGTCGCGGCCGTTGAACACGGGGCGTGCGACGCCGATGTCGGCGTAGCGGAAGGCGCCCTCGCCGAACAGGTAGGTGGTATAGGTAGCTGCCTTGGCAGACTCTCCTGAGGTGGCTGCGGTGTGCGGCATCTCGTCGGTCACGAGGACGGTAAGGCCGTTGACCTGGTAGACGTTGAGGTCGGTGGTCACGCCGTTGGGGTCGGTGTACTTGAGGTAATCGACGCGCTCCATGTCCTCGAAGGCCTGTGCCACGGAGGAGTGCATGAGTGCGAGCTTGACGGTGGACTTGTTGTCGCCGTAGACCTTCTGGGCGGCATCTGACAGCGTGGTGGCGGTCAGGGTGTCGACGGTGACGGTGTGGTCGGTCATGCCCTTGGCACCGAGGACGGCCTCGGCGATTCCGGCGAGGCGCTTGTTGCGCTTGGTCTGGCGCCACTTAGCGGCACGGGCTGCGATTGCGGCCATGGGGTTGGCGGTGGTGAAGTCCTGCGGGAAGTCGTCGGCGTACCAGCCGTGGGCGCGGCCGTAGACGTATCCGGTCTGGGAGCTGGCTCCGATGGTGGACAGGGTGATGTCGGTCACGCCGTCGTAGTTCTGCTCGTCGGCCTCGTCGAGGGCGTTGTAGAACGGGATGGTGAACTGGTTTCCGGCGTTGACCTTGGACTTGATGAGCGGGTCGTCGACCATGATGCCCGAGGTCACGAGGACGTTCTTGACAAGGTCAGGCTCGTCCTGGTAATCGGCGAAGAAAATGTCCTCGTCGAACGGGAAGGTCTTGTCGGCCATGTAGAGTTTGCCAGCCATTTAATGCCTTTCTAAGAGAGGTTCTTCCATGCGTCGGGGTTCTGCTGCTTCCAGGCAATCTGCTCGGAATCGCTCAAAGCCCTGAACTGCTTTCGTGTGGTGATCGCTCCGTTGCCCTCGTCGCCGCCCTTCGGCTGCGGCATCCCGGCCAACGCTTGCTTCTTCGCGTCGTCTGCTGCGGCCTTGGCCTTTGCGGCCACCACGTCGGCAATCGCCTTGGCGGCCGCGGTGGTCTCGTCGCGGGTGCCGCCGATGACGGAGCCGATGAACGGCTTGTACTCGTCCTCGGTCATGCCTGCGCCTGCGAAAACGGCGGCTGCGGTGGCCTCGTTCAGGTCGCGGAGCGCCTGGTTCGCCGTGGCGTTGGCGGCGTCGAGCTGCTTCTGCCACTGCTCGTCTGCCGTGAGGTTCTTGTTGGCCTCGTCCTCAAGGGACGAAATCTTTCCGTTCGCCTCCTCCAGCTGGGCTTTCAGCGCGTCGATGGGTGCCTTGGCGGCGTTGACGTCCTCGCCGTTGGCTCGCATGATCGCGTCGATGACCTCCTTGGAGGCCTCGTCGCCGAGCAGGGACTTGAGCTGGTCACGATTCATTTACTTGCTTTCCTTTCCTTGGCTACGCTTTGTTGACGGGGGTTGCGTCCCCTTGCCTGCGGCGCTGACGCTGCCGCCTGCGGACTCGCCGGGTTTCCCGGCATTGCTATCTGCACCGGAGTCGTCTCCGGGGTTGACCGATTTGGCTTGCGCAAGCTCCATCTGGCGCTGCGCCTGCTCGTCCGAGTAGGACTTGGACAGGTCGTATGCCGTCTCGGGGTCGGGGAACATGCCGCAGTACTCGAACGCGAGTCGCGGGTGGACCTTGCCGCAGCCGAGGATGGTCGACAGCACCTGCGCCTTGGACTGGATTGCCTCGTAGTTGCGGCGCGTGAACTTGATATCGACGTCGCGCGGCCTGAGTCCGAGATGCATCGATGTATCGAGGATGGTGGCGACGGCCTGCAGGAACAGGCGCTCGCCGCGCTTGAAGTGGACCTCGGTCTCCTTGCAGCGGCTCTCGCTGTTGGACCAACCGTCGCGCATGGTCACTGCGGCGCCCGTGTCCGAGGTGGAGCCGGAGCCGCCGACGTTGAACGGCATTCCGCAGATGGAGAGCGCCGTCTTGTAGAGCGCGTCCACCAGCGTCTGGGTCTGGTCCTGGTTAAGCTCGGATGTCAGCATTTGCACAGAGGACTTGTTCTCGTCGGTGGAGCGGATTTGCAGGCACCCCATCTCCATGAGCCTCTTGAAGCCAGCCTCGGCGTCCTCGTCCTCGTCCTCGAACTCGACGTTCTCCAGCACGAGCAGCGCCTGAACGAACTGGGCGATGGCGTCGACTCGGTTGGACTCGATTTCGTTGATTGCGTCGAGCAGGCTCAGGACGGCCTCGAAAACGCCCATTCGCTCGGAGTTGGCGTCGTACTCGATGATCGGCACCATGCCGAGCGGGTTCGCTGCGGTCTTTACGGAGTCGCTGTCGACGGTGAAAACGAGGCGGTCGGTGTAGATGCTGTAGATTTGCTCTTGGGTCACGTCGTCGCGAACGTAGGTGACGGCGTAGAGCGGCTCGTGGAACGCGTCGTTGGTGTAGACGACGAACGTATTGCGCGGGTCGAGCGATGCGACCTTGAACGGCTGCTCGTCGTCGATGGTCTTGCCGTCCCCAGAGTTCGGCAGCACGAGTCGGTATCCGACGCCGCACACGCACATCCACTGGACGATTTCCATGTCGCAGGCGTGCTTGTCTGCCGCGATGCAGAAGTCGTTGAGCTGCTGAACCTTGTGGCTCAGCTCGTCGCTGACCTTCTCGGCGTCCTCGCAGTCCTTGGAGGAGCCGTGCGCGCTGTAGGCGATAGGCTCTCCCGCCAGCGAGTCGGCGCGGTCTTTTGCGATTTGATACGCCCTGTTCTCCAGGACGATGTTCTTGATTTCGGGACGGACTTCCTTCTTGCGGTCGATGACGGGCTGGTAGCCGAGGAAATACCTCCACAGGTAGTCGATGTCGGAGGAGTTGCAGCCGTGGACCATCATGGAGCGGTCCAGCACCTCGCGCACGTTCGCGGCGGTGATGTTCTGCTCTCCGCACACGATACGGCGCCTGCCGTGGAGCAGGGTGCTCTGTATGCCCTTGTTTTCAGATTCGCTGTAGGTCTCAGCCAACTTATCTCCGATTCTCGCTCGATGCTGGCTGGCCGGAAGGAAGGAGGTGAAAACGGCCAGCCAGCAGCGATTCGATGGGGATTGCGCCCCTTCTGGAGATGTTCGTTTCGGTGCCGAAAACCTTCGTGCCGGATTAGAACGGCCTCTTGGTGACTCGCGCCCTCGCGCGGCGCGACTTGCTCAAGAAGTCCGCGAGCATCGACAGCGCGTCCGGCGCGTCGTCGTGCTGGTTCTTGCCGTCGAGCACGTATGAGGTGATTTGTCCCATGGCGATCGAGTAGTCCGAACCCGGCTCGTACAGGGTCGTGTCCCTGAAAACGCAGTTGTCGATGACCCAAGTGGAGCTTGCGAGGATTCGGGTCTCCTTGTTCGACCCCGTGTACTTCTTGGAGACGGCACACAACGCACCCTTCTCCTTGAGCATGTCGGCGACGTCCTCGGCGACCTTGCCGCCAGCAGCGTTGGACTCGAAACGCGCCTGCTGGACTCCGTATTTGTCGATGAAGTTGACGAGTCGCTGGTTCACTGTCTTGGGAGCGGAGTGGTCGCACAGGAAGTCGACGATGAACCACTTGTCGGAGCCTCGCCACTGGGCGGCGATGGGCATCGCGCAGTAGTCCTCTCCCGCGCCCTTGGTGTCGACGACCGCCATGACGCGGTCAGGCTCCCCGGCAGGCAGCTCCAGATAGCGCTCCAGCGAGTCGGGGCTGTAAAGCTGTCCCTCTCGGACGAACGGCGTGCCGTCGTATTTGGCGGCATAGGTCGCGCCGTCGGTGGTGCGCTGCATGTCCAGGTAGTACTTGCGGTCGAACCCGACGCCGTACAGGTAGTCGAAGTTGCTCTCGCCCGAGACGGGGTCGAGCGCGGGGATGGTCAGGATGTGGAATCCGCTCTCGCCCTCGTGGAGACGGGTCATGCGGCCGATTGGGTCGTTAACGTCCCAGCGCGTGCCGACCATGAGCTGCCTTGAGCCTGTCTTTCGTCGGTCGTAGCACTGGTTGATGTACGCCTCCCACTTGCCCTGCAGTCGGCGCGGGGACATGGCCTCCTCCAAGTCCTTCACCAAGTCGTCCGCGTACAGCCAGCCGCCCTCGCCGACCTCGACGGCGCCCGTAAGGGTGCCCTCGACCGAGCGGCAGGTGCATGTCGGGTACGCGCCGTGCTTCTTGAGCGAGAATGCCTCGTCCTCGGAGGACTGCCACACGAGCGGGGAGTCTGGGAAAATCTCGGAGAATCGGTACTCGTGGTCGATTACGAACTGCAGGCACTGCTGGTAGAAGTGCTTGGTCAGCTTGTCCGAGTGCGCCGTCATCAGGTTGGAGTGCAACGAGTCGCGCCCGAGGTGCCAGACCATTGCCATAGAGCAGTTGGACGATTTTCCGGTACGCGGGGGCATGGAAACGCTCAGGAACTCGGCGTGGGGGTCCGTCTCGAACCACTGCAGCTCCTGATAGAGCCTCCACAGCTGCTTTCGCCTCGGGAGCCATAGCCTGCTGTCGGGCGTTCGGTCGATTTCCATCGCCTGAGCGAACGAGTCGAAATCCCACTTTCCGTCGAGCGTCAGCAGGTCGCGGTGTGCCTCCATGAGTGCGGAAATGCCCTCCACGTCTGCCCAGCCGCCCCTCATGGCGGCAATCACGGCGTCGAGAGACGCTTTCAGGGCGTCGTGCTCGTCCGTTCCGTCATGCCTGCGCTGGCGCTGCATGGACACCAGGTCGCGGTATGCGCCGATGTCCCTCGGGTTCAGGGAGATGTAGTTGAGTATGTTCTTGGTAAGTGCGTCCATGCCGCATAGGGTCGCGGCGGTCCGTTTTCCGCTCGTGCGGCAAAGAAAAAGCCCCGCCGGAACAATCCCAACGGGGCGTGTCTCTAGTGGTCAAGCTCTCCAGAGTCGACCAGACGGCGCTTGATTTTGGTATACGTTGATAGGCCTATCCCGAGCTGTTCGCAGGCGTCGCGGCGCTTCTGCTTCTTCGCCTGCACCAGCAGCACTTGGCGCTTGAACTCCTCTATGTCCACCTCGGCGGGAGGTCTGCCCTCGCGCCAGCCGGGCTTCTGGCGTGCCACGGCCTTACCCTCTGCGGTTCGCTGGGCGATCATGTCGCGCTCGAACTCGGCCATCGCGAACATGACGGAGACCATCATCTTGCCGACGGGCGTGTTGTCCAAGGTGCCCATGTTGAGCACGCGGACGGTTATCCCACGGTCAAGAAGCGACCTCACGACCTCGCAGCCGCCCGTGACGGTACGCGCGATTCGGTCGAGCTTGGTCACGACCAGCGTGTCTCCGTCTTGGAGCCTGTCAAGCAGGGCGTCGAACTCCGGTCGGTCGGTCGTGGTGCCCGTGAACGCCTCCTGGACGATTTCGGCGCACCCGGCCTCAGACAGTGCCTCATGTTGGGCATCCAGAGAGTTGCCGTCCCTGAGCTGTCCCTTGGTGGACACTCGGGCGTATCCGTAAATCATAGCCGCCCACCTACTGCTGGTCGATTACGACCGAGCCGTCCGGCAGTCTGGAGCCGACTGGCACCAGCGCCAGCTTGTAGCCGAGCGGCTGAAGATACTTCCCCGCAGTCGACAGCGTAGGGTTGCCCTCTTTCAGCGAGCAGGAAAGCGAACCCTGCGCTATTCCGATTACCGCCGCCAGCTCACGCTGGGTGTAGCCGCGCGATTTCATGATTTGCCTATAGGCATCCGAGTAGTTCATGTTGTCTCCTTCCGTTACCGACAATATAGGGTATTCCCGTTCGGGTGTAAAGGCCTTTTTGTTTTTTTCGGCGGTCGGGGGGCTTAGTAAGCCCTGGATCAGAACTCGAAAAACTGCCCGGTACCCCTGTTAATGCAGGTGCTATAGTTTGTGTTGTCGAGCGTGAGCCACTAACTCAACGGTTTACGACTCGATACGAACGAACGGTTATAGCCTATATATACAAGGAGGATTGAAACGCGAACGGGCTATAACGAACGGCTATAGCCTATATAGCCAACGATGAACGGTTAACGCCTATCTAGGAGGTTAAAATGAAGTATTGCGTAACCGACTGCATGGACAACGAAGTTTTCTTCTATACCAGGGCTACGACGGCCTGCGGTATGGCTAAAGCCGCGTTTATGGCACTGCATCAGGATATTAACCAGTGGTTCTATTACGCGCCGGACGAGGTTATTAACGACCTCATGGACTGCGGTTTCACGCGCTACCGCGCTACCTGCCTATATGCAGTGCGCATCGAGGGCATAGCCGTATACCAAACGGACTATATCCGCAGCGCCGGGGCATATCGCCGTAGCTATCGCATGGTTGAGCTTGACTTCGAGCTAAACAAAGTTTTCTAGACAGAAAAACGGCCCGCTCGACGGTACTCGAACGGGCCACGGTACGGAATAGGAGAACCATACCATGAGCAACAATACTACGAACGAACTGCAGGAGCAAACGGAACATATCCGCGATATGTTGGTAGCAGCATATGAAGACCGTCTTTACACCGACTGCGACGGCAACGTCGACGTACTGGATGACGACGAGGATATGCCGGAGGACTGCGAGTCCGTGAGCCTGCTTGAATATCTCGACGATAACTACGACGTTGTAGCAACGGTCAATTTGAGCAACCGCGACGTTCCGACGGGCTATCGCATTATGGTGGCCTGCGGTGGCCCAAACATTTATATCGACACAAACGACTGCGAGGTGCAGGGGTTTTGGTGGACGGACCGCGCCGTGTCGTATATCCCCGGCGAAGTGTGCAGCGCTATCGACGACGAGTTTACCGAACTTTACTGGGGGTGCTATTAATGAGCCTCGTTCACACCGTCGCCCTAGTTGCCAACGTTCGCGCGGCCGTATACACCACGGCCGCGCCCGGCCGCTACCTGATAGCCGTCGAGGAGTGCCACGGCGGTATCTGGGAGCCTGCAGGCGACGCCGGTACAACGTCGGTTGATCCCTTCGACGACGTCGCGATTTATTCGATATGTTTCTTTATGTTCTCCGATTATTGGGAGGCCGAATGATGTTATTCGAGCTTGTCAAAACGTCGGCCTGGTATGCGTACTGGCTCGGTGTCCTCGTCGGCGTCCTCGGTACCGTTGCACTCTCATATATTTTCGCTAGGATCAACTAAAAATGAGGTGCAGCCCGTGAAAAACGTCTTTATATATCTGGGCGCTATTGCTCTAGCCCCCGTGATTCTGCCAGTCCTCGTCCTATACTTCCTACTCAAAAACTAACGCGCGGCCCTGCTTCGGCGGGGCCGTTTTTTATGCCCTTGCAACGGCTCACGGCCTACACCGTGGGCCGTTTTTCGTTTCTGATCCTAGTAACCAGCGCCACGGCCGCGACATGTGAGCGCCTATATCCGCGCGTCGTTTGTGTTCAACCTATGGAGACGCCTACACCTACGCAACGCTCGACGCCGGGCACGCCGCGCCACGTCCTAGCGCGTTTATACGGCGATTCTAGCCCCGTTTTTACACCCGTGGCACTGCTGGCACCGCCAACGTTTTTACGCCCGTTTTTGAGGCATTGTAGCGCCTCGCACTGGTATATCCAGCGTGGCCCGTGAGCGCCTATAGCCCAGCTAGATACCCAAAAACGCACGCGATCGCGCCAAAACTGCGTGAGCGGAAAACGGCCGTTCCCCAGCAGGTTTGCGCCATAGCCAGAAAGCCAGAACCAGAAAACCCTATAGTGCGCGCGAAAGTCGTGACAGTCGCGGCGCCCGATCGGATTTTCCTCCCTTAGTGGCCGCGAAAGTCGTTAGGACCCTATAGTGGCCGCGAAAGTCGTTAGTGGCCCCGAAAGTCGGCACAAAAAAAGACCCCTCTGCGTTTATTGCAGTGGGGTCTTTCGCTTTCTATTCGCTCGGCGGCAGCTCCTCGACCTTCTCGATCGTCACGTCCTCGGCTGGCAGCGCGGCCATGTACTTGGCCTCCAGCTCGGCCTTGGTAGGCCCCTGAGCTGCATCTTCGTGCTTGATGACCGTCTGGGACTCGTCCCTGTAGCCGAAATTGTTCTTACCGAGAAAGATTCCTGTCACCGGGTTGCGGTAGCCGTTATTCTGCATCGCCGATTCCCAAGAAACTTCCAAACTTTGCAAAATATTTTTGAGTACCACTGCCGATTCGGTGCTCAGCACCTTGTCAAGCCTAGTCCTCTTGCCCTTAGCCCAGTCCAGAACGTCGTTGCGGGTCATCCCGAAGCTCTGGCACATGCCGCTCACCAGAATCTTCGAATCGTGCCTCTCGCACAGGTCGACGTAGTCCTCGAACCGCTGCATCAGCTGCTCGGGGTCGCTCGCGTCGATGGACGGCCACCTGATAAGCTCCCTGATCATGCTCAGAGTCTCGCTGTTGTTGGACGGCGTCTGCGTGTTCGGGCTGTTCCCGTACCTTCCCTGCGTCATAAATCATCCTCCGTCGCTGCACCAGATGCCGAAACGTACATGCCCTTCGAGTCGCGGAGCGGCTTGGGGAACGTGTCCCTAAGCTCGGCGTACCCCCCTGCCCCGCGCTCGGTGAGCGAGTACCTGTTGGTGCCCCTCTCACGTCTCAGGAGGCCCTTCGAAACAAGCCCGCCGCATATCTCGGCGATTCCGCCCCTGCCGCAGCTGCAGAAGAACTTCCTGTCAAGCTCGTTTCCGCGTCGCGTCACCTCGGTGGAGCAGAACGGCTCGCCCTGCTTGTGGCGCCAGCCCACGACCCGCAGGAACGCCAGCTCGCCGACCGTCAGGGACGCCAGTATGCCCCCGGGACGCCTAGCCAATGCTCTGCCTGCTATGTAATGCTATGCTATGGCAATGCAAGTGCATATGCATTTGCATACCTCCTATGAACGGGTATTACCTATACTTTATCGTTCCACCAACGGGCGTTGGCGGCGCGTTTCCGCTGGTCGGAGATGCTGTTGTACCTCTCGACCTCCTGCTGGAACCCATAGCCCGAAACCGTTCGCTTCTCGTCGTTTTTGACCTCGAAAACGCCGCACTTGGCGGCGGTCTCCAGCACGCTTTGCGACTTTTTCCGGCTGATGCCCAAATCTCGGGAAACGGCCCTCGAAAGCTCGGCGAACGTCAGCTCAATGCCCTCGGCGGCGGCGCGATACAGCTCGCACTTGGCAGCCAGCCACACGCCTGCGCCCTCGGCACCGCATGAGTCCGTGAGCCTTCGCACCCTCGGGCTGTCCAGCTCGCCGATCGGCTGCGGGTACCACGACATCACCGCCCGTCGGCGTAGCGGCCGTGGCTGATGTAGCGGTTGTACTGCGCGTAGCCGAACACGCTCGCCCGTCGCCTGTTGTCGGCGTGCTGGCACTCGCGGCACTTGCGCTGCAGGCCGTCGGCGTTGGCGCGGTTGCGGTTGAACTCGGACGCGTCCAGCAGCCGACCGCAGTAGTTGCATCGCTTCACCTTCACCCCCCTATCAATAAAGCCTAAAATCGAGTCTCGCGTACGGGGTCTAACAAACGTCTCGTGAGTCGAGAGACTTGATGGCCGCGTAGGCGATCTTCTTGGCCTTGTCGTAGGGTATGCCCATGTCGGCAGACACGTCGTGCCAGTCCTCGTCGAACAGGAAGTGGCGCACTACAAGCTGGCAGGCGGTGTCGCCCCTTGTCCACTCGATTTCGGCGACGTCGTCCCACGCGCGGTCCAGAATCTCCTCGCACCTGTCGATGCACCAGCAGACGCGCTCCTTGCCGACCTGCGGCTTGGTGGTCTTGAGCTGCCGTTTCAGGCGCTCCAGCGAGCGTGCGGTGACCTGGTAGCCGCGAAAGTCGTGGAGCGACTGGCTGATTTCGCCCTGTCGCAGCACTAGCGGCTCACGTACACGGAGATGCCGCCAGCGATGAACACCATGAGCGCCGAGAGCGCCCAGATGTTGGCGCACTTGACGCCGAACGCCAGCCCCAGGAGCAGCGCCGCCAGGAAACCCTGCAGCCAGAACAGGAAAACGACGGCGGCGACGGTACACGCGAGCAGAACGAGCGCGAGTCCGACCGACACGATACGCGACACAACTTTCAAGCGATTGTCCTTCCGAACGAATGAGAGCCGTTTTAAGCCCCCGTTTTAAACAAAAAAGGAACTGACTGGTTTTAAACCAGAAAGTGCCCTTAAATCAAATCCTGTGGCTTTCTAAGCCCATTTGAGCGATATGCTCACCATCCGAACTCCTTGGCCATGTCCGCGTAGCGCTCCCTCGTGGAGCGTCTGCGTCCCGTGTCCACCTCCAGCGGCAGGCACATCTCCAGGACTCGGCTGTACGTCCTGCGACAGGCCATGTCGTCGGGTGCCGCCAGCTCGGTCCTGGTCAGGTTCGTGCTGATGACGGTCGGCCTGCGGCTCTGGTAGCGGGCGTCGATGACGCTGTAGACGATTTCGCGGCCGTAGTCGGTTGCCCGCTCCGCCCCGAGGTCGTCGAGCACCAGAAGCTCTGCCCGGCTAAGCGTCTCGATCGTCTCCGCGACGTCGTCGTACCTGCGGCTGAGGACCCACGGCATCGAGCGCATCAGCACCCTCATGCCCTTCTCCAGCGCCGCGTTGGCGATACAGCAGCTGAGAAACGTCTTGCCGCTGTCGGGAGGCCCGAAAAGCAGCAGCCCCGAGTGCAGGTCAGGGAGTCGGTCGGCGTACTTCCGGCACTTCTCGACCACGTCTTGGCCGAACTTGCCGTCGTCGGCGTCGAAGGTCTGGGACGCCATCTCGGGGACGGGGAAGCACTCCGACCTGCGCGAATCGAGCGTCGAGCACCTGCACTTGCAGGGAATCAGCAGCTCGCGGTCCACGTCCCAGACCCTGCGCTCCACGGGGAACCCGCAGGTGGGGCACGTCCTCGGCTCCATCACAGCGTCCCGGCGAAGTCGAAGGCGTCGAGGGACTGGGCGTCAGCCCCCGTCGCGGCAGCGGAATCGTCCACGTAGTCCTTGAAAATCCATGTCCTGACCGCTCCCTTCCAGTCCTTCATCGGGTTCTTGCCGACTTTCCAGCCGTTAGCATCGTACCACGAGACGAACCTTTCGGCTCGGAACGTTTCCCCAGTTAATCGTAGGTTTCTGGATTTGATGAAGCCCTCGGCGTACTCGGCGACCTCGGGAATCGTGGGCTTCACGAACTTTTTCGCCCGTCGTTTTTTCGGTTGTTCGGGCGCGCACGCGCCAAAACCCTTGGGATTAGGTTGAGTATCAACCCTAGAGGAGTTACTAGTACTCTCTCCTAACCTATCCTTACCTAACCTAACCTCGGTATCCCGTTTGACTACCAACTGACAGTCAGGTGTCTCCCGTTTGTCTACCAGTTGGCTACCAAGTGTCTCCACTTTGGCTACCGGTTTGAACATATCCGCAGGTAGGCCCGTGTCCCTCGTCGTGTACGATTTGTTCTCGTCAATGTAAAGCGTGGCTAACTCGTCTTGGTATCGAGTTGCGTGGCGCCTGTCAGACCGGACGTAGTTGTTGACCCACCACGACTTGATGACCGCCGCGCCCGAGTCGAACGTCAGGATGAACTTCTTCGCGACCAAAATCCTCAAGTCGTCCTCCGACGCGCCGCACATCCTGCGGATTGAGCGCGGGTTGTTGACGAAGCCCCAGTCGTCGGCGTTCATCACGAGGTGGACGTACAGCGACTGGGCCGACAGCGGCATGTCGAGAAAGGCGTCCGACTCGACGATGGTTCTGGCGAACATTCTGCGTTCTGCCATATAGTGACCCCCTATCAATAAAATATATTAATAAGCCTATTTTGAGTAGTTCCAGGCTGCGATCAACTCGCCCTCGCTCGGATACAGCCCGACCACCATCGGGCAGTTGTCTCTGTAGGCCGCATCCTCGTCGCGGTGCCTGATTTCGAACTCCTCGGTGCCGCCGATGATAATGACCTCACGGGCGTACACCTCGCCGCCGCAGAAAGGGCAGCGCCTGAGAGTCGGCGCCATGTTGCCTCCAAAGTGGAGCGCCCAGCGTGTTGCCGGGCGCTCCAATCGTCTAGTCCTTGCTTGTGATCTTCACGCCGGGCAGCTCTTGCGGCAGGAAGTTGAACTCATAGTTGTACTTGTCGGTCTTAGTGGAGTCGATTTGCTCCACCGTGTACATAGTCCAATCATTGAGGTAGATGAAATGCTTCTGGTACTCGCCGTTGGGCAGCTCGGCGATAACGTTCAGCTCATTGGTTTCGGTGTCTGTCCTGATTGAAAGACAGCCCTCCATCTGCAACAGAACCTTGTCCGAGCGCATGTTGATAACGGTCACTCGGCGGCGAACGTTAAAGTTGTCGGCATCTTGGGATAGGTTGTGGCTGACCTGAGCACGTTCGGTGCAGCCAGATAGCCCCAAGGTCGCGATAATACCCACCACTGCCAAGATGAAGGCCACGGTCGCGGCGAGTGCTCGTTTAGAGTTATCCATCCTTTATCATCCTTGTCTGTAATAGTTCCGATTATGTTTCAACCAGCAACCTCTATGTCGACATTGACCTCTAGACCGAGGTGGCTTGCAATCAAAGCGAGCGCCCTGTTCTCCGTTACCTCGCCGACGAATAATTGGTTCGGCAGTCTGTGAACGCTGTCGTTCTTGCTGTCGTATACGAAATACACCAGCGTATAGCGTCCATCGGCTACTCGAAAAGCGTCACAGTCAATCATGTAGATACGACTGCCATCGCTCTCTATGTCCCAGCTGTAATGCTTGTTGTTGCCTGAAAAGCTGTCGACGAGCTTGCACTTAATCATCGGCAACCTCCATGAGCACTGAGATCGGTACGACACCGGAGAAGCTGTACTCGTCCCAAAATGTCTCAGGCCATTCTTTTCCGTCGTACCTGTTGCGCTTGCATCGCTTCTCGGCGCACACCTCAGCATCATGTTCGTTGTCGAACGCCATATAAGGAGAATCCCATTTGTCCTCCCATTCGCCGCCGTAGTCGACGACCAGGTAGACGGTGCGCTTAGCTTTCATCTTCCACCTCCACGCCACAGCTTTTCAGAAAGTCGATAATCATGAGCGTGTAGCAGTCCACGTCGGCTAGTGCGTTGTCGAAAGTCACCATGCGCTCGGCGCGGCAGTTGGCACACGATGCCTTGAGCGGCTTCTTAACGCTGGTACTGCAGGCACCGAAATAACGACACGGCGCAGGGATTCGTGCGTACCAATCATCTTGTGCATCGCGCATGGTTCTACATAAATCGTTGATTTGGCCACGTAGCTCTTTCTTAATTTGCATCAATTACCACCGCTCCGCACTCGGGGCATCTCTTGTACGGATACCGATCGTAGTCGGGCATGTCGAACTCGTTCATGCAGTTGGAGCACTGGAATGAGTTCTCGAAATCGCCACCAACGTTGGTCATGACGCAGGTTGGAATGTCGATTAGGTCGGCGATGGCAAGGTAGACCTTCTCAGGAGCTGTGATATATACCTTGCCCATTACTGTGAACTGTAAATTATCCCACCGCTGCATCAGCGTGAAGTAGCTATTTTCTGCCTGCTCGCGCAGCTTTTTTGCCACCTCTTGGCGTTCGCTATCGGTTATCATCAGTCACCGCCGCTCCACATACGGGACAGAACATGGGGTCGTCCTCTCCGTAGGCGATGTGGCCGCATGACAGGACGTGATGCGGCGTCTCCTCGACTGACTCCAAGTTGTCTCCCATGTAGCTCTCGACAATTGCGCAGGTCGGACGGTCTATCAGCTCGGCGAGCGTCGGGCCGTACTCCATGCCCTCCGGCAGGCACTCGTTCATCGCTGAGGCCACCATGCCCTGCAGCGAGACGTCGGGGTTCTCGTGGCATATCTCGCGCATCCTCGCCGCTACATCGCGGCGCTCCTTGTCGCTAATCATCTTCCACCACTTCCGCTCTACAGTTAGGGCAGCACCCGAAATCGACAACTCCACCCTCCGGCGAAACCAACTTTGCAGCATCCGGTGCGCCGTCAATGGACAGTACGCGGTATCCGCAGCGCGAGCACTTGAACGACTCGCGATCGAGGTCGGCAACGTTTTTACATGTCGGGAGGTCGATTAGTTCTGCAAGCATTTCCACGTCATATGCATCAGAGCAATTGGGAATATCGGCGCAACTGATTTCCAAAATGTCCAAGATTTCTGAGTCTGGAACCCCAGTGCTATGGCGGCAAACGGCGAGTCTGCGCAGTCCATCGGCTATGTCATGCCGTTCGTCATCGGTAATCACCTGTCATCTACCTCCACCATCTTGTAAAGCTCGAGCAGCATCGAGCGCCCCATGCGGATTGCCTCGAGCAGGCGTGTCTTGCTGAGATTAGCTGGGATGCAGTATTGGTGCTCGTCGTGCAGTGTTGTAATCCAGTCCTCGCGGGCCTCGATGTGTCCACTCAGGTCTGTCATGAAGTCGGCGGCGAGTCGGGCCTTTGTGGCAATCCCCTCGTTGTCCATTATTGAACCGCCGCCAGCATGTCGTTCAGCATGGCCGCCTCGGGCGACGCGATATGCGTCACCAGGTCACTTACGCAGCACATGAGCGCAATGAACATGCAGAGGGCGAAGATGCCGCAGAACATAATCACAAGGGTGCTGTCTATGTCATCTGAGTAGTAGCACGTCACGTCATGGCAGTAATCCGTATCGCTGTCGTCATTCGATCGGATGGCCCACATAAGTATGCGAATCGCCACAGCGAGCGCAACCGCCAGAAAAACGCAGGCGACACCGCTCTTGGCGACCTGCATCGCAGCCCATTTCGGCGCGAACTCGGACAGGTGGTTCAGCAGGTAGTCGGCACCGACGCCCAGCTGGTTGGCTATCTCCTTGATAGCGTTGGAGTCCATATCCTCCTCCTTATTTGGTTGTTGGGTTAGTGAAGTTCCTCGTACTTACAGTACCTGGTGCCGCGAATCTCGGAGCAGAACGTGCGCTCTAGTTCGTCACCCTCCAGCTTTTCGTACCGATCGCGGTACTCCTTGCAGTCGCAAAATCCAGTTCCGTACTCGCCGTCATTGTGGATGCACGTCCTACAGGTCGGCAGAAGCAGGCGCCTGATGAAGATGATTGGGTGGCGCCAGAAGCTAAGCATTGTCGCTCCTTGTGTTCCACCGCTTGACAATCTCGTCCTTGGTGAACTGAATGACGGCATCCACGTCGTTCACATCGCCGCTATAGACGGCTTTGTCTTGATCAATACGCCAAAAGTTGCGCTCGTACAGCTCGGCAGTATGTTTGCTGATTGTGCGTATGCGCATTTCGGTTCCGCAACTGCAACAAATTACGCCCTGCCTAATCCATGAGCCTCTGCCCTGACGCGTATACGGCTTCTTGTAAACAGACCGTCCGCAAAACGGGCAAGGTTTAAGCTCCATTGGGTAGCCTCCTATTCCATATGGCTGCTGCCACGATTTCCGTATCGTAGTAGTCCGTACTCGGACGAATCCAGCACGGGTTCCCGCGTGCGCAGCAAACGCTGAATGGTCCAATTCCGCATGGACTCGATGACACGATTTCGGCTTTGCCGCCGCAGAATGGACACGGCTTAAACTCGATTGATTTCATCTGCCCTCCTACCACTTCTCTACGGAGCTGCAGTGGGCCTCGGTCTGGAATGCGTCGATGAAGTAGTTATAGCCGTCCTCTATTTCCGCGAGCGGGTCATCGTTTTCATCGAACTCGTCATCGGGAACGTTGATGGTGTACTCAACGTTGACGGTGTACTTGCTCATTTTTCCTCCTTACGAATGGACTTGACGGTGTCCTCGATGGCTTGGTAGCAGTCCTTGCAAATCTCCTTGCTGTAGACGCTGAGCATAAGATCGCTGCTGGGCGCACCATTGCGAGTTAGAGATAAGTGCGCTGGCAGACCTTTAATCGGGCGATAGCAGAGGTCGCAGAAGTATTTAATCATTCTGCTCAGCCCTCCCGTTCCAAAGCTCCGCAACCGTCTCTGTTGCAGAACTCGAATCATCGTCCCCGTAGACCTTCGGGCCTTCGGCACCACACCTGTAGCACCTGACCGTGTAGAGATACGTGCCGGACTTCGACACAAGCTCCCTTCTGAAGATGGTGCTGTACCTTCCGCAGAACGGGCACGGCCTCAGCCCGTTAAGCAGCTCTACTAGCTCATTATTCACGGTCGAACATCCCTTCCATGTCGTTGCAATGTTCATTCCATCGCTCGATGACCTCGCTGGTCAGCTGTGCGTCATCCGGTCTGTACTCGTCGGCATGCGGCCCGGTGAGCACATAGTCCAGCTGAGTAAAGGTGTTGCACTCCGTGCAAGTCACCTTGGCTGATAGCGTGTTGTGCAAATAGTCGGCAACAATCTCGATGTGCATGTGCTCGGTCGAATGGCACTTATAGCACGGCTTCATGGTCGTCATTCGTCCACCTTCTTCATGAGGTTTCGTCCGCAGAACGGGCAGTAGTTGATAGGGATGCTCCACGCATACGGAGGGTCTATTGCGATAACGCGTTCGCCGTCAAGCGTCTCGTCAATCCACAGCTCGACTTCATCCTGGTCATCTCCGAAGTTGAAGTACGGATTGTTGCAGTAGGGGCAATCGTTAGGCATCGGTATCGCCTCTCAGTAATTGACCGCAAAATGGACAGTAGCTGATGCGCTCGGACTCCATGTAGGTCGGTTCACCGTCGCTAGACATAGCGACAATTCGGAACATCCCAGGAAATGTCTCCTTGATGTACATTGACTTGTTGTTGCGCAAAGGACGATCAGCCTGCATGTGCATCTCGTTGCGAGGCTCCTCGCAGTAGACGCACATCAGTCCTCACCTCTCAGTTTGCGGATACGGTCTGCAATGTCGCGCATGGCAGCTGAGTCGCAGCTGCTTAGATCGCCAATGGCGCACTTGTCGCAATTGGTTGAGTTCATGCCAAAATAGGTGCAGGCGCCGCAGTATGTTTTGCTTCCCGCCTTGTCCAAATCTTCCAGTAGCCTCTTCCAGCTGTCGGGCTGGACTAGATGCAGGAGATGCGGCAAGAAGTTGCATTCCTCCCCTTCGTCCTCGAATACGCCTCTGATTGTCCAGAAACTTGTCCGTGATGATGGCAAAGCGCAGAGTTTGAACTCGTCCACATTGAACTTCACGCCGTTGTTGTCATACAGCACCTCAGTATCAAGCGGAGTCTCGTGGCCTTCATGGTCTTTTGGCAACTCGACACTCATTCGCAGCGCTCCTTAAGCTCGGCGAAGTGGTTCTTTAGAAGATTGCGGAACTTTTCGTTTTCGACAATTGCCTCAAGAGCTTTAAAAAACTCGTCGATGTCCTTTTTCACGGTCGGATTGTTCAGGTGGTACTGATCGGGGAACAGGATTGCATCGTCAACGGTGCTTGCGGACCACAATCCGACACGCGATGCGTAGAAGAATCCACAGATATCGACCACGGTTCCGTCATCGTCGTAAAGCTCGCACGTGTCCAGAGGGATGTAGTTCCCGTCCATGTCTTTCAGCGGTTGAATCATCGTCCGCTCACCTCATTCAGAAACTGTCCAGTGATAAGGCGGTGCAGCCAGTCGGCGCACTTATAAAGGTCCTCGTCGTAGTCGTCCTTGAGTCCAGCGCGGTCGAAGTACTTGAGCGCGTGGGCCACGTCCGAGATATAGGCGCCGCCGACCATGTCGCTCTTGCCGAGCAGTTCGGTGACGGCCTCAATCTTGTCGGCAGTCTCGATGCTGCCATGCTTGTAATGCACTGCGTACTCGCTCATTCGGCCGCCTCCAATGCCGCCGAAACCTCGTCCTGGACCTCCTTGAGGAGCTTGCAGACCATGGCCCCCGAGTACTTGCTGGTTGACTTGGTGCTCAGGAACTCGATGGTCTTGGTCAGCTTGCAGACCAGATCGCAGAGCACCTGCGTTCTGGTTCGGCTCTCGGTCATTTCCATTCCTCCCTTACGTTGCGTATCCTTAAGTACGAATCGACTTTCGCGTTCTTGGAGACGTAGCCCGCCCTGGTGCCGACTCCGTTGCGACATCGGCTGGACGTGTGAATCCTTCGCCTGCCCTCGTCCCTGCACTCCTGAGAGCAGTAGACGGCGTTCTTCGCTGAGCCGCCGAAAGCCTTGCCGCAAATCTTGCAGGTGCAGGCGTAGCGGCGTCCGTCCTCCTCGTAGCTGAAATAGTGGCCGCCGACCATGCTCCCGTCTCGGCAGGCCGCGCTGATGGAGGACTTAGCGGCTGCAACCGACACGGCTGCGGCAGTTACGCTCACGTAGCGCTTGCCGTCATCGCGCAATACGGCGTGCCATTTGCCCGCTGGCTTCTTCTTGTCCGTCATTTGTTGAGCCTCGCGATGCAGACGTAGCCGTTGTCCCGATATACGCGGATAATGTCGGAGAGCCCGTTTGTCCTGATATAGCTTTCGATGCAGGACTGCACGTTGTTTGATGCCTTGCGGCCAACGCGGTAGTCGGTGCTACTCGTCGTGTACTTGTGCTTGATGACTGACAGTCCGCTGTCGATAAACGCGTCGATTAGAGGCTTGTACCTGCTGTTGCCGGGGCCGGGGCGCTTTCCGGCGTAGGCTTTCTCTGGCCACAGGGACTCGTCGAAGGCCTGCTTGAAGGCCACGGACTCGGCTGCGTCATGCGACTCCTCGATACCCGCATCAACAAGGAAGTCGATACGGGTATCGAGGAACAGCTGAGCGATGGTGCGCACCGAGACGCGCGTGGTGAACGTCGGCATCGTGCGGTACGACTCCTGCGGCACGACGGCTGTGATCAAATCCATTACGGTGAGTCCACGATCGCGTGCGACCTTTTTGCAGATGGTCCACGACACTCCGAGGTTGATGTCATACTCGTCTCCGGCTCTGCACTTGGTGACGGCCTTGGTGCCGTCCTCGAAAAAGACGATGGTTGCAGGTCCGCTGAACTTAACGGACTTGACCTTGATGTTATTCATTTGTTCTCCAATGGTGGAGCCGCCGGGAATCCGGCGGCTCAGCTGCTCTATAGCCTGTCGACCGCCTCGATACGCTCACCGAGCCAGCGCATGACTGGGACGGCCATGCTGTTGCCGCACGCCTTGTAGCGCAGGGAGTCGGGACACTCCTCGGCAGGCTTTCCCTTCCACGGGATTCTGGTGTGGTTACCGGGGAAACCCTGCAGGCGCTCGCACTCGAGGGGAGTGAGTCGGCGAACTACCGTCTCGTTGACGCCTTTAATCTCGACTCCATGCTCATGGTTGCACGTGAGCGTGTATGCTGGGTCGGTTTCATCTCCCAGACCGAAACCAGTGCCACGACCGAGTTTATTTCCACGAGTCGCAATCATTGTGTTAATCGGACGGGTCGTCATTTCTTGGCTGCTGTGGTAATCTTCGATCGGCTCCGACTCGCCGTCGGTGCCGCTGCCGTCTGTCGCTCCTTGGTGATGCTTGAAAGCGACGACTGGCGGTTCTTTCGCTGCGTGAGCACAGAGAGTACCAGTAGTCTCTGTGCTCACGCAGGCGTGCTCTTGACCTCCCGTGAGGCATACGAGGCTCTGGTTGTTTACCGTGCTGAGAGTTCCGCTGATTTCATCTTGAATCAAAGGTCCTTTGCCCCCCCCTGGTTTGCCTGCCCTGTCTCGGATAAGCCAGCTGTGCATGTGTCACTCTCCTCATACATAACCGCAGGATTGTGATAGTCGGCAGTGAGTGTCGGTGACTGCTCTACAGCAGCTCCGATGCCGCCTGCCTTTGAGCCTTGGTGGTACTTGAACGCCACCGCCGGACGGTCAATCGTCGTCAGTGTGTACATAGGCTCCCCAGGTTCTTGGAACCCCCCCCCATTGCCGCCGTTCTCGGGCTTGCGTCCGATGATGTTTCCGGCAATCGAGAAGGTGTCATGCTGGCTATCGGGGTTTAGGCGTCCTGTTCCGCTACCTTGCGCAACGCAGCGTCCAGAAGCGGCGGCAACGGCTTTCCTCTTTTCTCGGCTCGACGGAGTATCCCAGCACATGCTTTCTGGCTCAAAGAGTACTTCGCAGGCGCGCGCGTCTCCAAGATGTCCGACAAGAAAGAGACGTTCGCGCCTTTGGGCCACGCCGAAGAACTGCGCGTCCAGTACTCGCCACGCCAAACCGTACCCGAGGGCATCCATTTCTCGCAGGAGCTGCAGGAAAGCACCCCCCCCCTCACTCGAGAGCGCTCCCTTGACGTTTTCCCATATGAACCACTTAGGCACAAGCTCTTGAACACAACGTATGTACTCGAACATGAGTCCAGAAGCTCCTTTAAGACCTTCTCGCTTTCCTGCGATCGAGAAGGACTGACAGGGACTTCCTCCGACCACAAGGTCAACTGCTCCATGAATCTCCTTTTTCCAATCGACTTTGGTAATGTCCCCGAGGTTCGGGACGTTCGGCCAGCGCTCGGCGAGGACTGCGCTCGGGAAGTCGTCAATCTCGCAGAACGCGAGCGGTTCCCATCCAAGCGGCTCCCAAGCGAGCGTCGCGGCCTCGACTCCCGAGAAGATGCTTACATATCGCACTTTGCACCAGCCCAGAACATACACGAGCCGTCGCAGCACGTGATGCTGTCGATTATGCAGTCGATGAACTCCCCGGTTGTGAGCTGCTTGTTCTTGACGTTCAGCAGGTAGTTGTGCTGCGCCATGCGCTCGCAAACGCCGTAGTATCCGCTGCTGAAATCGTCCCACTTGGCACAGCTTTGGCAGTCGTGCTTCATTTGAACCGACCTCCGATGCAACCGACAACGGCAATCAAGATGAACAACACGACTACGGTGGTGGCATATGCCGTTTCACGTTTACATGGAGCGGTCATGTCGCCACCCCCTCATGTCGGTCGCCTTGAGGTTCCAAATCGGCTTTAGGTGATGGATGACCTCAACTGTCGGCTCGATAAGCCGCAATATCTCGTCGGCGCTCTTATATGCCTCAGGCGATTCGTCGAGCGTCGCTTCACAGGCGCTCGGGCAGTAGATGCCAGCCTCCTTCATCTCTGATACAAACTTCTCGGTATCCAGGTTGGCGCGTGCCTGCGTACGACTCATGACGCGACCAGCTCCGTGGGGAGCGGACTCGTTCCAATCATCGTTTCCCTTACCGACGGCGATTACTGAGCCGTCGCGCATGTTGAACGGGATAAGGACCTTCTCGCCAGTGTGTGCGCTGATTGCGCCCTTGCGGATAACGTTGTCATCGGATATGTAGTTGTGCATCGTCTCGAATCGAGCGGTCAGGTCCAGCTTGATTCCGGTGCGTTCCTTAATCTGCTTGAGAATGTGGAAACGGTTATCAGTGGCGTATCTCTGACAGATACGCATGTCGTTGAGATATGCGCCTGCCGCAAAGCCCACGAGGTACTTGAGATCGCGGGGAACATCTTCCTTGCACATTTCCTGCGCCATTGCCTGATGATACTCGGCTACCTGTTTGCCCAGATTGCGAGAACCGGTATGCACCACAAGATATTGATACCCATACTCGTCCTCGTCGAGTTCAACGAAGTGGTTGCCGCCGCCCAGCGTGCCCATGGAGCACTCAATCAGCTCGACCCCTTTGAGATAGGCGCCGTTCACAACACCGTAGTCATTCTCAAGGCTGCATTTCGGCTCGTTGTGAACGCTGAACCCAGTTGGTACAGCTTTCTTCACGTCGCGGTTGAATTGAATCAAATCGTAGCGGTCGATACGCTCGTCGAGAGGGGCGCAGAGCATACCGCAACCGATGTCGACTCCGACCAGATTCGGAATAACCTTGTCCCCAAGGTTCGCTGTAAACCCGATCACGCAACCCTTTCCGGCGTGGGCGTCGGGCATGATGCGAATCGTGGCACCCTCGAAAGCCGGACACGATGCAATCTCGTCAACCTGCTTCTTGGCGCTCTCCTCAAGATTCTCAGCGAAAATCTTTACATCTGCCATTTGACCTCCTTTTATATAAGTTCGTTACTCGACCCCAGTGCTGCCGTAGCCGTTCGCCCCACGGTCGCTGTCCGACAGCTCGTCGACGTTCAGGAAATCGACGTCCTCGCACTTGATGATTACCATCTGGCAGACGCGATCGCCCGGATACACCGTGAAGGCCTTCTCGCCAAGGTTGAGCAGCTTGGCCTTGATGGGGCCTCGGTATCCCGAGTCGATGATTCCGACTCCGTTTGCGAGGCAGATGCCGTAGTTGCATCCGAGTCCCGAGCGCGGCGCCTGCAGGCCGAAGTAGCCCTCGGGAATCTCCATGCTCACGCCGAGGTCAATCCATGCGGACTCCCCGACTCCGATGGTCACGGGTAGCGGGATGAACGCTCGCATGTCTGCTCCGGCGTCCCCGGCGTGCTTTCGCTCGGGCGTGTGCCCGTACTCAGCGACGGTCTTAATCTCCATCGGTTCCATCTCCTTCCAACGGGTGCGCTCGACCCGCCAACGGGTAGCTGGCCTTGAACCAGTCGCACTTGTAGGGACACTCGATGCAGAGCCGGAAGTCCTCGCGGTCGAAATCGGAAACGGTCACGACAGCGCCCGTCTTGCACTCGTTCAAAAGCCACCTCCTTCCAGAAGCGGGACAGCCCGTGAAGGCCGCCCCGCATACAAATCAGTACTCGACGAAGCCGTTACAAGGCTCGTCGCTCTCGTTTACAGCGTGCTCCTGCACCCATTCGAGCACGTCGGCAGCGCCGATGCTCTGACGCTCGTCGTACCACTGGGCGTACTTTCGCTTGCAGAAGCCGCAGCCGCTCTCGCCGATGAACGCGAACGACTCACATTGTCCGCACTCGTAGTTCGGGGCGGCGTCGGGTGCGCCGTCGCGCTCAAGATTCATGTGAATCCTCCTAGAACGGAATGTCCTCGTCATAGACCTCGGCAGTGGCAACAGGAGCCGCCTGACGGCGAGTTACGGGCTGTGCGGGAGCAGGAGTAGGTGTGCTGATAACGGCACCGCCCTGCTCGTCTCGGCGGTTCATGAACTCAATCTCGTCCACGATGACCTCCAGCTTGGAACGGCGCTCGCCGTCGCGCTCCCAGCTGGAGTAGCGCAGCTTGCCCTCAATGGCGACCTTGGAACCCTTGGCGATGAAGTTGGCAATCTTCTCGGCTCGGGTGCCGAACATGGTGCAGTCCACGAAGTTGGGATAGTCCTCCCACTCCCCAGTGCTCGGGTTCTTGCGGCGGTCGTTGACCGCGATGCCGAAGTTGAGCACCTGCGAGCCGCTCTGGGTGGCGCGAAGCTCGGGGTCGCGCGTCAGGTTGCCAGTGATGCAGACTCGGTTGATGGACACTATTTCTTCCTCTCGTTGAGCAGCTTCACGATCTTGTCGCGCTGTCGGCAACCGAGGCTACCGAGACGGCGCTTCTCGTCGATGCCAAGCTCCTCCAGAATCTGCTCGGTCTTGGTCTTGCCGACGCCCGGCAGGGACGCGATGAAGTAGCGCAAGCGCATGCGCTGGGCCTCGGGCGCGTCGAGCACTTCCAGCGGCTCGACCTCCAGCCACTTCATCTTGCGGCGAATCTCGGCAAGTGCCTTACGCGCCTCGGTAGCTTTCTTGAGCGCAAGCTGGCGCTCCTCCTCGGTAAGCTCGTGATTGATGGGCATTACTCGGAAACCTCCTCGATAATCTCGCCAGTCTCGGCGTCTACGTTTGCGGGGACCTCGGTCGGCTCGGGAGCCAGCGGGTCATCGAAGATGTGGTTGCCCTCCTCGTCGAGGACGATCGGCGTGCTCTCGTCATCGGTAACGACCTTGGCGACCTCGACTGAGCGCGGCAGCAGGCCACGGTTGAATGCTCGACGGATGACGGTCTTTTCTGCCATGGCGGCGTAGTCGGACACCCACGGTCCGAACTTGCTGGCCTTGGAGCGGTCCTTCACCTCGTCGACCTCCTTCTTGCTCATTTGGAGAAAGACGAAACCGCCGTCCTTCAAATGACAGGACAGGTAGACCAGCTTGAGATTCTTGGCGCTGTGGTCGGCATCGAGGTTGGGCTTGAAGCTGAAATGAACGCCAGTCTCGTCCTCCCAGTACTCGAAGTCATCGCCCTCGTAGACGCACTGCGTACGCACAGTCTTGACTTGACCGGAGCGGCGAACCAGCTCCAACATGCCGTTCTTGCCGAGGATGAACTGGGCCTCCTTGCGGCCAGTCTTGCGGTTGTTGTACGGAAGGATGTAGGCGTTGCCCATAATGTCGTTCGGCTCAAGTCCGATTTCAGCGCACTTGAGGCAGCAGCTGAGCATACTCTGCACCGAGCATTCCTTTAGGTCAGGAATCTGCTTGTAGGTGGCGATTGCCAGCTGGGTCAGTCGCTCGGGCGTGAAGCCCTTGGGCATGACCGCCTGCAGCTGAGGTGCGCAGCGCTTGATAAGTCCGGCGAAGGAGTTGTCCTGCTGCTGGGACTGCTGAATCTCCTGTTTCGCCTGCGTGATTGCTCCCAATGTTCCTCCTAGAACTCTTTGTATTTGATGCCGCCGTTGACGGGCTTTCCGTTACGCTCGTAGCGCGACCATGTGAATCGGCCGTCAGGCGTCGTGATTCCTCGGTCATCGCCGATTAGCTGGCACAGCCTGTTCGAAGCAGCCTGCAGCCCTTTCTTCGCCGAGTCGCAAAGCTCCTTGGCCTTGAGCCATTCGAGCGCTTCTTTCGGGGTGGCGTCCTTTTCGATGTACTCGCCGGGCTTTCGATGCTTGGCGGCGAGAGCCTTGAGTTCAGCGCCAATCTCACCGATCGGCGGCTCGACGTCGTTCTCGACCATCGACCAGAAGTCATCGACTTCCTTGTTGACGGCGCGAATGTCGTCCTCGTCGCGCATGACGCGGAACTCCTTGTAAATCTGGCCGCCGATAAGTACTGCAACGTCGGCGAACTTTCGCCCGGTGACGCTCATGTAATGGGTAATCTGGGTGATGTAGTAGAGCGGTACGCCCTCGTCCCAGTCATGCTCCCTGTAGAGCGACGCTGTCTTGATTTCCAGGATTCCCCAGCCCAGCTCGGGGTCTTTGACCTCGTAGTCTAGTGATGCTTGGGCGTGGGGTCGCTCGATGCTCTGGCAGACGGCGTTGACGCGCCTGACGATGCGGTCTGGGTGTCTACTGGCGTAATGACCACCCACGACGGGTTCGAGGATGTTCCCCCATTCAACAGCCTCATTGTCCGAGAGGTCTGCTGGCGGGATGTATCCGAGCTTTTCTGCCCAGACCTCGTATGGCCCGCGATAATGAGAGAGTCCCATAATGGCAGCGACATCAGAACCTCCGATTCCCTTGCGGCGCTGGGCCAGCCATGCGTCGTTGTCGCCGTCTGGAGTCCTGATTAGCGTGAAGTACTTGTTTTCGCCTACGATCGACATGGGTTCACCTCCGCGACCTCGTCCATGTTCATCAGTCCGAGCGGGATGATGGTGATTATCATGCGGTCGCTCTCAAGGCCCCTCATGCGAGGCCACTTGCTTATGTCGGCCTTTACGACTTGGCAATCGTCCTTCCAAGCCAGACCGTTGAGGGCATCTGACACGAGCTTTCCGATGTTGTCCCAGTCGGGCTTGAAGGTGTCCTCCTCGCAGAGAACCTTCTTCGGGCGCGACTTTGGGAGGGCACGGTACACATCGACTAATAGAATGAACGGCTCTCGTCCAGTCTGGTGTTCAGCCGGAAGGACGTTGCCCTCCTTGGCGATGACATCCAGATAGGCGGCGCGGATTGCCTGCTCGTCATCGTGCGTCCGCTTGGTCGTGTAGGTGCGGCCTGTTCCGGTGAAGCGAGGCCTGTCCTTACCTCGGACGAAATCGACTCGGAACGTCGTCATAGCAGCGCTCCGATGTCCTTGAGATAGCGGTCAAGCTCGAACACGCTGATGCGTGCGCCGCGTTCGCCGTCAGGCTCGATGAAGTCAATCAGGCCCTTATCGCGGTCGCGCCGGAGCCTGTCCTGCCCGAGTCCGGTGAACTTGCCGCACTCGGCTACCGTGTAGGTAATCTGCGCCGGGAGTCCAGCCGCCATGGCGATCGACAGCGTAGACGGCTTGGGTTGCCCGGAGTTTGTCACGTCCTCGACGAACGCCTTTGCCGCCTTGTTGACTGCGTCGAGCAATTCGTTGCGTTTCGCGTCCATCGGCGACCAGCCGCCGTGATTAGAGTCCATCCGACACCGCCCCGCAGTAGCGACCGATAAAGTAGGCTTGGCCCTTTCCAGTTACCTTGGGCGTGCGGTTGATGGTGACTCGACCGTCGCTATGGGTGACAGCCGTCTCCTTGATGCGGAACAGCTTCATGTCCATGGAGCGCTGGGTCGGCACGTTTCGGTTGGAGCCTGACTTGCCGAGGTATCCGTCGCGCTGGAGTAGCTTGAAAAGTCGGTTCTGACCGATCTCGAGACCGTTCTGGCACATCATCTTGGCAAGCTCACCGATAAGGCACGTGCCGTCGGAGTCGGCCACGGCGTCTGCAAACAGCGCCTTGGGCTTCATGTCCTCGATGGTCGCCTCGTGGAGCGCGATAAGCTCGTTCTTGCGGTCGATGGTCTTTTGGGCAATCAGCAGGGCACGCGCCATGATGTCGGCGTCGCTGTCCTCGGGGCTGGTTGCGATGTAGCCGCCGTCCTTGCGGATAGACGGCAGGACCTCGTGAGTGACCCATCGCTGGAACGGTGCGGCGTTCGGGCTGCGGCTCACCATAATCACTCGGTAGAAACCGGACTCGTTGATAAGCCTGAGTCCTCCCTTGCGGCGAGCGTCGCTGGTTTCCATTTCACACACATTCTGTGGGAGTTCCGCTGACCAGCACTTATCGTCATCATCGAGAAGTCGAGTGACGCCATTGGCATCTCGGAAACCGAGAGCCTTGGCAACGTCGGTCGCGGCAAGCCAGATTTCATCCGACTCGGTCTTGGTGGCCCTCAGCTTGCCGAACTGTTCATTCTGGAACAGCTGCAAATCTGCTACACTCATGCTGACCTCCTTCCTAGGTCAAAGCCCCCGCGCGGTGGAATGAACTGCCTCCCATTTCTCATGTCCAAGAAATGGGAGGCAGTTCAGAATGTGGCAGGGGCTTTTTTCGTGCTATTCGGTTGTGTCTTGGTTGGGATAGACCTTCGACAGGAACATGCCGAGAGCCGTGTATATGTACACGTCGTCGCTCAGCGGCTTTGCGTTCTCTAGGCAATCCTCGAAAACGTCCTTGTACTCCGGGTCGATTTCGATTCTGATGAACTCAGGCTGATTCTTAAAGGCATCAAGTGGCTTGAGTCCAGATAGGCACGTCTCGTTGATAACCGGGCAATCATCCATCGGCTACTCCTCGACGTAGTGCTTGATGATGTTGTTGAAGCTGCCCTTGTTGCCGTAGACCTTCTTGGCGATGGCTGCGAGCAGGCCCTTCTCCTTGTCGAACTTCTCGTTATTGGCCTTGACGACGGTCTTGGTGCCGTCCATCCAGTAGACGATGGTTGCGGGGTCATGGAAGATGACTCGCTCGATTTCCGGCTTGGCGGGACGGTACCCCCAGTCGATAGTTCCGATGCAACGATGGCCGCCACCGCCAAAATAGAGCCTGCGGCGCAGCGCGTTAAACAGGACATGCGCGACGGAATCGGGCGACTTGCAGCCTTCAAGCGCATATGCGTCATCTCCTGTCAAAATGAGATTCACGACGGCATTAGCCTTTGCGCTACACGAGTCTGCTTCGATAGTGTGGTCGGAAATATAGACCATCAGTTACCTCCTTCTTAGGTATTTGGTTTTGAGAAAAGTGGCAGGCGCGGAGGGATTCGAACCCCCATCGGCGAAAACGCCACAGTTTTGGAGACTGCTGCTCTACCAGTTGAGCTACGCGCCTGTGGAGTGCTGCCCAGGAGTCGCACCTGGTTCAACGGATTTGCACTCCGCTGCCTAATCTGTTCGGCCAGCAGCACATGGAGTCGCCAGAGGGACTCGAACCCCCAACACGCGGTTTAGGAAACCGCCGCTCTGTCCCATTGAGCTATGACGACGAAAAGGGTGCCGCATCTAGGTAACGCTCCCAGCCAGCCAATAGGCACCTGATTTACAGTCAGGCCCCCGTCTTTAGGGGAATACTGCGGCAGTGTGGAGGAGGGTGTGGGAGTCGAACCCACGGATCGCTATGAACGACCGGCTGTTTTCTAGACAGCTGCAATAAGCCTCTCTGCCAACCCTCCGTTGGCGGAGCATGTAAGACTTGCACCTACGGGCCTCGTATGAGGTCTACGGGTTAGCAACCCGCTGCGGTAGCTACTGCGCCAATGCTCCGAAATGGTTGTCGCGGTAGGTGCTGACCCTACGACCTCCCCGTTATCAACAGGGTGCTCTACCGTTGAGCTACGCGACAATGGAGCCGCCTGCGGGAATCGAACCCGCATAGCCGATTTGGAAGACCGGCGTTCTACCTTTGAACCAAGGCGGCGTGGCTTGCGCGGCAGGCCTCGAACCTGCGACCTCCCGGTTAACGGCCGGGCGCTCTACCAACTGAGCTACACGCAAATGGTGGCTTGGGGAGGAATCGGACCCCCGACGCGATGAACTTCACTCACCCGCTCTTCCAACTGAGCTACCAAGCCGATGGTCGCGGGAGCGGGACTCGAACCCGCATGGCCCGGCTTATGAGGCCGGTGAGTTACCTGTACTCTATCCCGCGTGGCTTCTCGGCAGGGAATCGAACCCTGATTGACTGAACCAGAGTCAGCCGTGCTAAACCGTTACACTACCGAGAACGTGTTTGCCAGCGGCGACGGCAACCGACACGGCTGCTGTACACATCTTCTTACGACGCGACCGCCGAAGGGCAAATGGCGGTCTTGGTTTTCCGATGCCCGTATCGGCTGCTGTCGCCGCTGGCTGCTGGGGCAAGGTCACTGAACCCCAGCGTGTCCGTGGTTACCGCGCGTCGCGGTCTGGCACTCACGGCTTACCACCCGCACGGCGCGATGCCGCTTGGGTCCTACCCCTCTCGGGGCGAATATTCGGTAATCAAAGTGCGCGTCCCGTCTGGGACATTGCGCGGTTTCCCGCGCGGACTCGGCTGCTAGTAGGGTGTTCAGCAAGGAGACGAAACTGAACTTGCTCCGTGGTATGGGAGGAGAGAAGAGGACAGTCGAGTCCGCGATGGAAAACGCGGTTGGTGGCTACTGGTCTGAGTCGCGCCCGGTAAGCCAATCGAGCGAACAGCCGATGAAGTCGGCGAGGATTACGGCCTCTTGGAGAGTGAACGGGCGCTCACCTGTGAGTTTTGCGTGAGTCGCGTTCCATCCGAGTCCTAGCAAATCGGCAACTTTTTGCTGCGTGATTCCCTTTGACTTGATGTACTCTGAGACACGCTTTGCGCAGGTATTCACTATCGTTACCTCCTTTCCGACTGCTTTCGTTTGCTAGTAGCTTTCGTTTGCTAGCTCGCAATTCCGTATATTGCTTCTTATCGCTAGCTATGTCAACAACATTTTGGGTAAACTTACTTTCAACTAGGAGGAAAGGAGACGAAAATGACCCTTCTAGCTGGGCTGCAAGGCATCCTCGACAGCCGAAATATGAAGCCTGCCGACTTGTGTAGGCTTTGTGGATTGAGCACTGGAGTAATGTCCAACTACATGAGCGGAAAGCGTGTGCCGTCAATCGCGAACGCGATTACGATCGCCGAATCTCTCGGTGTGACGCTCGACGAACTGGTCGGCAGGGAGCCGACGCGCTATGCGCCTCCACCGCTGACAAAAGATGAAGAAGCGCTTCTTGACGACTACCGCAGCTGCACGCCGACCTCGAAGGAGAAAATCGACGAGTACGCGGAGTTCCAGAGCGCTAAAAGCAAAGAGTCCACGCGAGATTCCAAGCGTTCTAAGAGGAGTGCATGATGGCGAACACAAAAGAGCCGCCGTTTCTGGTGGAGCTAATCATCCTGCTGCTTGGCGGCATCGGCTTTCTCGTGACGCTGCTCGGTGCTGCGTGCTCGCTCATTGTCGATGACTACAAGCCGTATGCCCCGTACTGGTGCGGCGCGTTCGCCGTCTGCTTGGCCTGTGCGCTCGTGCTCAGGAACACCGAATGGGGCAGGCGCGAGCTGAAAAGCGAAAAGAAGCCGACCGCAGCGACGAAGCCCGATAGCGGCAAGGGCTATGCGCCTGCCAGCCCGAACGCAACGCTCAACCGCGAAGCGCTCGACACGACCCCGGAGAAAGTGAAGAAGGCCCAGCGCAAGGCGGGACTCCGCTGCCCCAAGTGCGACTCGACCGACGTCACGCTCCTGAACAACACGTCGAAGTCCACGAGCGCTGGAAAGGCGCTCGTCGGGGCCGAGGCGTTCGGCCTTGAGGGCATGGTGGTCGGTGCCGTCATGGGCAGGAAGGGAAAGCGCGAGTACCTTTGCAACCACTGCGGCAAGCGGTACTCGGTCAGGAACTAGAAAGCAGGAGGCGCCGCCACCCGCCAAGATGAACGACGCCTCCAGAGGACTTATCCCACACACGGTAGGAAAGCAGGTTAATTATGCCACGGAAACGCGCTGAGAGGGGTTCTATCGCCCGTTTAGACCGAAACCGCTACAGGATTAGGTATTGGGGAGACAAGGGCGACGGAAAGGGCTACAGGCGCTTGAGCGCGAACTTCACCGGGACGCTGACAGAGGCGAGGGCAGAGCGCGACAGGCTGATAGAGCTTCATTCCACCAACCAGCGTACGCAGCACACGGTCAGGTACGTGTTCGACACGCTGTACTGGCCATTATGCCAAAAACGGCTGGCAGAGAACACGCTGAAAATGTACCGATCGACTTGGAGCAGGTACGTCAAGCCGAAGTTCGGCGGTCACAAACTTGGAGCAGTGAGGCCGCTGGAAATACAGAAGTGGCTCGACGGCATGACGAAGAACCAGGCGAGGCGGTCGCTAAACATGCTGTCTAGCATCTACAAGACGGCAGTGAAGTACGAGCTTGCCGAGAGCGACCCGACCTCGGTAGGCCTCACCGTTCCTGACAAGATCAACGAGATGGATAAGGGAATATACGACCTCGCCGAGCTGATGCGAATGGCAGAGCTGCTGCGCGGCTCGTGCATGGAGGGCGTATTCCTTCTTTGCGCGTTCGGTTCATGTCGCCCAGGAGAGGCGCTTGCCGTTGACCCGTCGTCCGTCGAGCTTGTAAAGGCGAACAACGGAATGGTCTGCGCAGCCGTCCTCATTGAGCGCGAAGCGGTTCGCGGAATTATCGTCGATCGCACTAAGACCGACAGCAGCAAGCGCTATGTCGTCGTTCCCGGAAAGTGGGGCGAGCGTCTAGCCGAAATTGCCGACGAACGAATCGAGGGCGGACACAACTTGTTCATCGAGAGCATGAATGGCGGGCCGCTTGTGTCATCTAGCTTGAAGGTGAAATGGGAAAACGAGTCCAAGAGGCTCGGGTTTGCATACCACCCACTGCGCAACCTACGAAACTCTTGGCGAACCAGTTGGGAGTACGAGGTCAGAATACCTCCCGCAACGCTGGAAATATTGATGGGACACTCAGGGTCTGGAGTGTCCGCCAAGCACTATGTCCGCGCGAGTTTAATGATGCTGGTGAACACAGTCGCCGACGCATTCGCTTGCACCGGACTTGTTTCATAGGGACTTTTAGGGACTAAATGATTTTATGCAAGCGTTCTACCTGCGTTTTTGTTGGTTTGTATATCACACAGTATGATACCCATTTGCACAACAACAGACCACCCATGCATCAAAGCCCCATCTGAACCCGTCTATCCCGCCGGTTCCCCGCGAGGGCGGGCACGGATGAAGTTTCCTGCTCTACAGTCCTGCTCACGACGGAGGCCACATTAAGTGGCCTCCTGTTCGTGCGGAACTCGCGATAAACTTCATCCGTGCCCGCCCTCGCGGGGAACCTACCAAAAATGGGCTGGTTAATTTTGGTTGTTTTATCTGGGGAAATGCAGCTGCGTCTATCTACAGATCCGAAATCTGACTACTTAATAGACTGTCTAACTAAATAGCGAGCGTCACTAACCAGCCCTTTTGCTTGTGCCCGGGAGGGCCGCATATGAAGTTTATCGCGAGTTCCGCACGCAAAGGAAAGCACTTAATGTGCTTTCCGTCTTGCGCAGGACTGTAGAGCAGGAAACTTCATATGCGGCCCTCCCGGGCACAAGCAAAAGGGCGACACCTTAGGAGTCGCCCTTGCGGTGCTGCTTATATGCGGCTGTTACTCGGCGTCGTGGTGGCGGCGGGGCTTGCGGCCTCCGTTGTCGCCGGGACGGCGCGGACGGTCGCTGCGCTCGGAGCGCTCGCGACGCGGACGCTCACGACGCTGGAAGTGCTCGCCGTCGCCCTCGGAGGCACCCTCGGCACGAGCCGGGGCCTCGGGCTTGTCGAGACGATCGAGCGAGATCTTGCCGCGATCGTCGACCTCGATGACGACGACCTTGACCTCGTCGCCCACGTTGAGGACGTCCTCGACCTTCTCCACACGACCCTTGGCGACGCGGGAGATGTGCAGCAGGCCGTCCTTACCGGGCAGCAGGTTCACGAAAGCGCCGAAGGGCTGGATGGAGACAACGCGACCGGTGTACTCCTCGCCCGGCTCTGGAACCTTGATGATGAGCTTGATGCGCTCGACGGCTTGATCGACGGACTCGCCGGTGCCGCCGACAAAGACGGTGCCGTCCTCCTGGATGTCGACCGAAGCACCGGTCTCGTCCTGGATGCCGCGGATGACCTTGCCGCCGGAACCGATGACGTCGCGGATCTTATCGGTCGGAACCTGGATGGAGACGATGCGCGGAGCGGTGCTGCGCGTGGTATGACGCGGCTCGGGGATCACATCGAGCATCTTCTGCAGGATGAAGGCGCGACCCTCCTTGGCCTGCTGCAGGGCGCGGGCCAAGATATCGAAGGTAAGGCCAGTGGCCTTGTTGTCCATCTGCAGGGCGGTGATGCCCTCGGTGGTGCCGGTGACCTTAAAGTCCATGTCGCCCAGGAAATCCTCGAGACCCTGGATGTCGGACAGGACCACGGTCTTGCCCTCCTCCTGGATCAGGCCCATGGCGATACCGGAGACCGGGCGCTTAATGGGCACGCCGCCGTCCATAAGGGCGAGCGTGGAACCGCAGGTCGAAGCCATCGAAGAGGAGCCGTTGGACTCCATGACCTCGGAGACGACGCGGATGGCGTAGGGGAACTCGTTCTCGTCGGGGAGCACCGGGAGCAGAGCGCGCTCGGCCAGGTTGCCGTGACCGATCTCGCGGCGCTTGGGGCTGCCCATGCGGCCGGTCTCGCCGGTGCAGAACGGCGGGAAGTTGTAGTGGTGCATATAACGCTTGCCCTCGGTGGGCTCGATGGTATCCAGACGCTGGCCCTCGTTGAGCATACCGAGCGACAGGACGGAGAGCACCTGGGTCTGACCACGCTGGAACAGGCCGGAGCCGTGAACGAGCGGCAGGTAGTTGTCCTTCACCATGATGGGACGAATCTCGTCGGCGGCACGACCGTCGACGCGCTCGCCGGTCTCGACGACCATGGTGCGCATGGCCTTCTTCTCGAGCTTCTTGAGCGCCACGGGGATCTCGCGCTCCCAGGCGGCCTGCTCCTCGTCGGTGAACTCGGCGCGGATGGACTCCTTCAGAGCCTCGACCTTGCCGATGCGGGAAAGCTTGTCGGCGTCGCGCAGGGCAGCGGCCATCTCGTCGTAGTGGGCGAAGATGCGCTCCTGGACCTCCTCGACGGGCTGGTCGAGCGGGTACTCCTTCTTAACGATAGCGCCGTTGACCTGCTCCCACTCGGCGACGAACTCGTCTTGAGCCTGGCAGAAAGCGGCGAGGGCCTCCTGACCAAACTTCATAGCGGCGAGCATATCGTCCTCGGAGATCTCCTCGGCGCCGGCCTCGACCATCGAGATGAAGTCGGCAGAGCCGCCCAGCTCCAGGTCCAAGTCCGAGTTCTCGCGCTCCTCATAGGTGGGGTTGACGATAAACTCACCGGTCTCCACGTTACGGCCGATGCGCACGCAGGCAAGCGGGCCCTCGAAGGGCACGCCGCCGAGCGTCATGGCCAGCGAAGCGCCCATGACGTTGATGACGTCGAAGGGGTTGACCTGGTCGGCGACGAGCGAGGTGGCGACGATGTGTACCTCGTTGCGGAAGCCGTCCGGGAAGCTCGGGCGGATCGGGCGGTCGATCATACGAGCCGTGAGCGTGGCCTTCTCGCTGGGACGGCCCTCGCGCTTGAGGTAGCCACCCGGGATGCGGCCGGCAGCGTACATCTTCTCGTTGAAGTCGACGGTCAGCGGGAAGAAGTCGTAATTCTTACGCTCCTTGGAGACGACCACGGTGTCGAGCATCGTGGTGTCACCCTGCTTGACCAGACAAGCGCCGGTGGCCTGCTTGGCAAGCTCGCCGGACTCAAAGGTGTAGGTCTTGCCGTACAGCTCAAAGGTCTTGGATACGAGTGTCATTGTTCTCCTTTACCCCACAGGCCCCTTGCCTGCGGGCTTCTCATGTGACGCGGGCCCCCTGCCCCCGCCACGCTTCAGAGCGTGATTGTTCACGCCCTTACACAAAAAGAGCGCCCCGCTGCGCAGGACGCTCTTAGCATGTACAAATCCTTACTGGATGTTGTCGCGGATGCCCAGAGCCTTGATGAGCTCACGGTACTCGACGA
>CAVCBD010000003.1:0-47925 GCA_963599935.1 Acutalibacteraceae bacterium
AGCACGAGCTCGAGGGCTTCCACAAGAGCTGCCAGCACATCCGCGACAACATCGCCCAGCTCGACTGGTGGGACGCCGAGGCCTACGACGCAAAGTAGGCCGCTGGCTGCCGCAATCTCGCGAATCTAAGCGCGATACCAAGCGGGCCGCGCCGGAAATCCCCGGCGCGGCCCGCTTTTTTGACTCACGCAGTGCCCTTGCGAATCGAAGGTGAATACTTTTCCGCGAAGTGAACGAGTAAAAACGAGCCCCCGAAGCATCGGCACTTTTTAGACGCCGTTTCCTGCGGTTTCGCCGAGTTTTTCCTGCAGTTTTGCCGTCAAAAAGTGTGGATGCTTCGGGGGTCCAAAATAGGTCGTTCACTTCGCGGAAAAGTATTCACCTTCGTTTTCGCGCAGACACGAATCCGGCCGCCACAACGCAAAACGGGGCCCTCGCGCAGCGCAGACCCCGTCAAAAAAGATAATTCGCGGTACCTAGTATTGCTCGACGCCCATGTAGCGACGAACCTCGGGGCTGTGGTCGAAGACCTTGCCGCGGGCGGCGCGCAGCTCGCAGCTCATGTTGTAGAAGAAGATCGGCTCCAGATACGAACGCACGCTGGCAGGCACTTCGTCCACACCGTACTCGAGCGCATCGAGCACCATGACTGTATCGGTGTGCGTGTTGAGGAACGCAAGAGCGCGCTCCTCCATGGGGCGGCACTCGCCCGCGCCAAGCTGCACAAAGTAGAACACACCGGGCTCGGTGGCCTCGAACGGGCCGTGGAAGTACTCGCCGGAGTGGATGTAGCAGCAGTGCTGCCACTGCATCTCCATGAGCGAACAGATGGCCATGGCGTAGGTCTGGCTAAAGTTGGGTCCGGAGCCCAGGATATAGAAGAACTTGTGCTGCTGGCAGAGCTCGGCAAAGCGGGCGCCCAGCTCGGCGTTGACCTTCTCGCGAGCGACGGGCAGCAGCGCATCCATCTGCTTGAGGCCCTCGTACATGTCGGCGAGTGCCTCGTAGCCTTCCTGCTGGTCGAGCAGCTCGGCGGCGATCAGAGCGCCGATACCCTGAGGCACCTCGGCCTGCGGCACGCCTTCGCCCCACGGATAGACCCAGGTGGTCCACTTGCCGTTATCGATCTTGGAGCCCTCGCAGTCGGTGAGGGCAACGACCTCGGCACCGGCTGCCAGAGCCATCTCGCAGCCGTCGACGACCTCCTGCGTGTTGCCGCTGTGACTGCAGGCGATGACGAGTGACTTCTCGCCAAGACTCTTGGGGGCCATCAGGCAAAACTCGCGTGCCGTGTAGACCGTCGAGGTAAACGTGGTGGCCTCGCGCTTGAGCAGCTCGTTGGCCGGCATCAGGTCGATCATCGAACCGCCGCAGGCGATCCAAAAGACGTTCTCGATCTTGCCCTTGCGCTCGATGATTTCCTGAACCAGATCATGTGCGTTCATCCTGATGTTCCTCCTTGTGGGGCGGCTTTGAGCGACGGCAGCTCGTACCTGCTGTCGTTCTATGTTGTCCTATTTATAACACGCACGGCAACGCCCGTGAAGTCATTTCACCAAAGTTGTTCTATGTTGTTCTATCTGTGGACGTTAGATGTCGAAGACGTAGCGCGAGCCCACGATCTTTTGGCGTCCGAGCAGCAAGGGCCGCTCGTCCTCATCGGTAAAGTATGCCTCCATATAGAAGAGCGGCTCGCCGACCGGCACCTCCAGCAGCGGGGCCGCCTGAGCATCGGCAAGCGCAATCTCCACGGTGCAGGGGTCGGACTTGAGCGGCGCGCGACCCGAATGCGCGGCGACGAGCGCAAAGATCGAGTTATCGGTGAGGTCCTCACCAGCCAGCGTCTGCAGGTAGGGATGGTCGGCGAGCACAAAGGCGTTGTTCTCGAGCATGACGGGGATGCCGTCGGCCGTGCGCACGCGCTCGACTACGATAAGCTCGCAGCCGGGCTCCACGCCAAAGAACGCCGCATCCTCGCGCGTCGCCGCGACCACCGTGCGCGACACCAAACGCGCACCCGGCACCATGTCGTTGGCAGCACAACCCTCAGTAAAGCTCTGGACGTCACCCTTCTGGCGAATCTTGCGCTTGAGCTTGGGCGCACACACAAAGGTGCCCCTCCCCTGTTGGCGGTTGAGATACCCCGCACGCGACAGCTCCTCGATGGCACGGCGCACGGTGACGCGTCCCACGCCATAGGACTTCGCGAGCTCCATCTCGGAAGGAATGCGCGAGCCGGCAGGGTACACACCGCGCGCGATCTCGCCCTTTAGGTCGTCCATGACCTGCTGGTACAGCGGCACGGCGGACACGTCAGTGCGGTCGGTTTTATCGTCGAATGCCATCGTTACGCTCCATCCCGCGCATGCTCGGACTCAAATTCTACAATCGCCGCCATAAACTGCTCGCCAAAGGCGTCGGCCTTTTTCTCGCCGATACCGTTGACCTGGATCAGCTCGTCGCGTGTCTGAGGGCGCAGACGGCACAGGCCGCGCAGGGCCTTGTCGGAGAAGACCATGTACGGCGCCATCTCCAGCTCCGTCGAGATCTCCTTGCGGAGGGCACGCAGGCGCTCGAACAGCTCGGCATCGTCGCCCACGCGCGGGCGTTGATCCAGCTCGGCCTCCTCGCGCAGCAAATCGACGGCGCGGCGTGCGCGGGCCGAGGCCTTGCGCTTGGACGCGCGACGCTTAACGGTAAAGGCGAACGCCTCGTCCTCGACCTCGCCGGCACGCGGACCCAGTCCCACGACCGGGTACTGCCCCTGCGAGGTGGCCAGGTAGCCGCGACCGCACAGCTGGCCGATGATGTCCTTGATGCGCCCGACCGATTCGCTCGACAGCTCACCGTAGCCGCGGTCCTCGTCCAGATGCATCTGGCGAATGCGCTCGGTGTTGCCGCCGTGGAGCACATCGGCGATCAGCGACTTGCCAAAGCGCATGGGACGCGTGGCCACATAGCGCACGGCAGCGCGGGCCATATCGGTGACGTCCTCGACCTCGAACTGCGTGAGGCAATTGCTGCAGTTGCCGCAGCCCTCGGCGTCGTCCGTGGCGGTGCTGCCCGCACCAGCCGCGGCAGCATGCTCGGCCGCGGCCTCGTCGCCAAAGTAGCGCAGCATGTATTCGCGCAGGCAGCCGGTGGTATTGCAGTAGCCCTCCATCTGGCTGAGCAGACGATAACGGTTCTGGAGCGCCCACGCGCGCTGCTCGTCATCGAGCGCCTCGTCGGCAGCATCGCCGCGATCGATCAGAAAGCGGCGCATGCGAAAATCGTTACCGTTCCACAGCAGATGGCAGCTGGCCGGATCGCCATCGCGGCCAGCGCGGCCCGCCTCTTGGTAGTATGCCTCGATGCTCTCGGGCACATTGTTGTGGATCACATAGCGCACGTTGGGCTTGTCGATGCCCATGCCAAAGGCGTTGGTAGCAACCATCACCTGGATGTCGTCGTCGATAAAGGCACGCTGACTCTGGCGGCGGGCGTCGTTGCCCATGCCGGCATGGTAGCGGCCCACGCGAATGCCGCTGGGGCCCAGTGCCTCGGCAAGCTCCGCGGCCAGCGCGTCGACCGTCTTGCGGGTCGAGCAATACACGATGCCGCTCTCGCTCGAATGCGCGATCACGTAGTCGCGCACCCACGCGGTCTTGGCCTTGTCGCCCATCTCTTCGCAACCAAAGTAGAGGTTCTTGCGATCGAAGCCCGTCACCACGGTCGCCGGGTTTTGCAGGCCGAGCATTTGCTGGATATCGGCGCGTACACGCTCGGTCGCCGTGGCGGTAAAGGCCGCCACGATGGGGCGCCGCGGCAGCGAATCGATAAACTCGCGAATCTGCAGGTAAGCGGGACGGAAATCCTGGCCCCACTGGCTCACGCAGTGGGCCTCGTCAATGGCCACGAGCGGCACGCCAATGCCGCCCTCGGCCGCAGCTTCCTGCGCAAAGGCCAGAAAGCGCGGCTCGAGCAGGCGCTCGGGCGCCACATACATAAGCTGATAGCGGCCCTCGCGCGCCCGCTTGAGCACGGTGTTTTGCTGGGCCGGAGTAAGACTGGAGTTGAGATAGCTGGGTCGCGCACCCGCCGCGAGCAACGCGCGGGTCTGGTCCTCCATAAGCGACAGCAACGGGCTCACCACAAAGGTGATACCAGGCAGCATGAGCGCGGGCACCTGGTAGCAAATGGACTTGCCGGCGCCTGTGGGCATAACGCCGAGCGCATCGCGGCCGGCAAGAATCGCATCCACCATGCGGTCCTGCCCCGGGCGAAACGAGGTGTAGCCAAAATAGGCGCCGAGCGTGTCAAGCGCCATCTGCTGCATGCTATCGGTCATGGTTTCCTAACGTCAGAATCATCTGCCGCCGATTATACGCCGCCACGCGGACCGGTGCCGCACGGCTATCAGCCACGCTCATTCTGCGGGTAGTCATTGGGGACGTTCTTGAATGACTAGCCATTTAAGAACGCCCCCAACGACTATCTTGACAAGCGCGGAAACGTCGCTGGTTGAGCATAAGTCAGCGAAAACGCCCCTAAGTGAGCAAGGTGACGTGAAAGAGAAGGGAAGCGTACTTCGGTACGCGACCGACGATTGAACGTCAGATTGCCGCTTAGGGGCGTTTGCAGCGTCGAGCCGTTACGCGGTTTGGTAAAACCGCGTAACTTACATGACCATAACGTAGCGCGATCCCACGTAGTACTGCTTACCCATCAGGACCGGCTCGCCATTGGGGCCGATAAAGCCGGCACGCAGGTTGAGCAGTGGATCGTGCGGAGCAATGCCCAACTCGGCCGCCTGCTCGGTATTGGCACGAACGGCCTCGACCGTGCGGTAGCCAACCGAGACAATCGGCGTTCCGCCAACACGCTCGACCTCGGCAAAAATCGACTTGTCCTCAAGATCGGCCGTCAACAGCTCACGGTAGGCGTCAAACGGCACAAAGATGTTCTCCTCAAAAATGGGCTCGCCGTCGGCCGTACGCACGCGCTTGATGTGCAGCAGCAGCGCGTCCTTCTGCAGGCCAAAGAACTCCATCTCGTTTTGACGTGCCGGCACAATCTGGCGATCGACCACATGCGCGCCCGCCTTCATGTCATTATCGGCACACAGCGCGGTAAACGTCTGCAGCGTCGAAGCGTGGAACTGGCGGTTGATGTGCGGCGTGGAGACAAAGGTGCCACGGCCCTGCTGCTTAACCAGGTAGCCATCGGAGCACAGCTCCTCGACGGCGCGGCGCACCGTAATGCGGCTCACGTCGTACTGCTCGGCTAGCTCAAGCTCGGACGGAATACGCTCCTTGGGTGCATAAACACCTTTCTCGATCGCGTCCTTGATTTCGTCATAAATCTGCTGGTAAAGCGGTGCATTTTTGGGCGTAGGCATATCTAATCACTCTTATCGAAATATTGAAATAACTAATACGTATATAACGTCTAGTTTCATGTTACCTCATATTGATAAAACGATACACCCTCCCTACCAAAAAGCGACAGCTTCATTTTGGCAGGTTTTATCTGGGCAAACGAAAGTCCCTCGAAAGCAACGGGGCTTTCGTGGGGCTCATACGGAAGGGTTGCGCCGGGCCGGTAAAATGCCAAAACCCTACTTGCCGTCGTCCTGCTGCAGGCTGTCCTGCTCGCTGAGGCGCGCCTGCCTGCTGGCCATGCGTGCGGGCTTGTCGGGATCGGGAACGGCCGTGGGCATGGGCTCGTCGACATGACCTCCCCACCAGCCGCCCACAAAGTTGAGCGTGTGGAACACGTTGATCACGGCGCCGGGATCAATGTCGCACACCAGCTTGATAATGTCCTGGCTCTCGTAGGTCGATACAACGGCGTGCAGCAGGTACATCTTCTCGCGGCTGTATCCGCCAATGACCTCGGCGCAGCTAATGCCATGCTGAAAATGGTCAACATAGGCGGTCATGACCTCGTCTGCCTTGCGCGTCGTGATCTGCAGCGTCACGCGGTCGTAGCGACGATAGAAACTGTCGATGGTCTTGGTCGAAATAAACTGGAACACGATGGAATACGCCGCCTTGTCCCAGCCAAACATAAAACCAAAGATCGCCAGGATAAAGCAGTTGAAACCAAAGATGACGCCCCAGATGGTCTTGCCCGTGTGGTTGGAGACCCACAGCGCGATAAAGTCGGTGCCGCCGGTGGATGCGCCGGACTTAAGCGCGATGGCAGCGCCCAGACCCGAGACTACGCCGCCAAAAATGATGAGCATGATCTTGTCGCCTAAAAACGGCGCGAAGTGAAAGACGTTGAGGAACAGCGACGAGAGCACGACCTGCATCATCGAGAAGATGACGAAGCGCTTGCTAATGCCACTCCAACATAGGAGCGCCACGGGGATGTTGAGCGCGAGCATACCGAGCGAGATGTCGATGTGAACGCCGCCGAGCGAGGTAACGCGATCGAGCAGGACCGCAACGCCGGTGAGGCCGCTCGGAAGCAGGTCGGCGGGCTGAATGAATGCCTGGATCAGAAATGTCTGGAGAACGGCGGAAATTGTGACCGCCACTGCAGTAATGGCGCGGCGGACGATGGTGAGACGGCCGAGCATGAGCACGCGGTCCGTGAGCTGATCGATGGCGTTCGCCACGTAGGCTCCTTTCGAAGGCAGATGTGGTTGTGGGGCATGCCCGCGATTGTAGCATGGAGCGTACGGGGGCGCTTCAATTCACCCTCCCTCGACAACCAAAGCGGGACCAGCAACCCCCACGACCAAAGGCCCAAATTACAAGTGAGTAGACTTTTTACGATCTGCCGAGCACACCCAAAACCGCCACCCCTGTGACCTGCGGTTTTACAAAGGAAGATATGCATTGTGCTCGGCCAGCGCCAAAAAGTCTACTCACTTAGCCCGAATCGAAGCCAAACGAACCAAAATCGAAACCAAATTGAGCCAATCCACCGCAAAAAACGTTTGTACCCGTGCTTCTCGCGGCGGATTGACACTACAAAGCGGCCAAAATGTCGGTCAGATTATCGATAACGGCATCGGCTCGCGATTGATCGAGGTTGACGCCCTCGTGCGGACGCAGCGCCAGGACTCGGGCGCCGGAGCGCTTGCCAGCCTCGATCCCCAAAGGCGAATCCTCGATAACCAGGCACTCGGCAGACTCCACCCCCAGCGCCTCCATGGCACGCAGGTAGATCTCGGGGTCGGGCTTAAACGCACTGCACTCGTGACCGCTGATGGTGTAGTCCAGCACGTCGGCGATACCGGCGATCTCCACCAGCTCGTCGATCAGCTCGCGATAGGACGAGCTCGCGATGGCGCACATCACGCCGCGCTCGTGCAGCTCACGCATCACCGGCTCCGTCTGCTCGTTGAGCAGCTCGGCATACGGAACGGGATGGTCCGGGCTGTAGACCTGCTTGTACTCCACGCGCAGACGCTCGCGCAGCTCAACATCGTCGGGCACCAGCGCCTCCCAAATGGCAGGCTCGTTAGACCCCGAAAGATCGGGGATCTCGTCAAAGTGGAACCCTTTCTCTTCCATAAACGCCACGCGACGACGGTTGTAGAACCACTCGGTATCGACCAGCACGCCGTCCATATCAAACAGCACCGCTTTGATCATACGCATCTCCTCCCACCTGCCAAAAAGGGACAGGTTTATTTTGGTAGGTTTTATCTGGGGTTTTGCGGCGCGACAGACACGCCCCCAAAGCAAAAAGGGGACGGGGCACAAACCCCATCCCCTCTCAATCAACCCGTAAGGTCTACTTACTTGTGATTAGTAGGAAAGCTTCCACATGTAGCGACGCATGGTCAGCGGGTGCTGGCGGGCCTCGGCGATCTGGTTGCCGTACTCGCGCATAACGGCGAGGTGCAGCAGCGGGTTGAAGTAGGTGACGACGCTCGCGGGCACGGCGTCAGCCAGGCCGTAATCCTTGGAGTCGATCAGAGCGACCTTGGCGCCCATGCGCTCAAGGAAGGTGAGGGCGCGGGCGTCCATCGGACGGGTAGCGCCATCGGACATGAAGAAGACGTAGGGCTTACCCTCGGTGGAAACCTCGAACGGGCCGTGGAAGTACTCGCCGGTGTTGTAGGCGGCGGCGTCGATCCACTGCATCTCGGTGAACAGGAAGGCGGCGTGAGAATAAGCCATCTTCTCGGAGGCACCGGAAGCCATGAAGTAGATCATCTTGTCGTCCTTGAAGTCCTCGGCGAACTTCTTGGCGAGCTTCTTGCAGTGCTGAGCGGCGTTCTCGCAGAGCTCGAAGACGTTGGTGAGGCCGGTGATCATGTCCTCGTAGTGGTCATAGCCCTCGGTCTGCTGAAGGATCTCGACAGCAAGAGCGATGGCGTAGCCGGGCTTCTCGCACTTGGCAGCGAAGTTGGCGTGGAAGCCGTGAACGATGACGTAGTCAGCGTCGACGGTCAGAGCGGAGCCAGCCTTGTTGGTGAGGGAGACGACCGGGCAGTTGTGCTTCTTGGCGGTCTTGTTGGCCTCGACGGTCTCGGGCGTGGAGCCACCGAGGGAGCAGGTGATCACGAAGGTGTGCTCGTTGACCCAGGAAGGCGTGTCGTAGTTGAACTCGTTAGCGGTGAAGATCTGAACGTTCAGCTTGTCCGTGTTGTTGGCCAGGAAGTACTTGGCGGGGTACAGGTCGGACATGGAAGCACCGCAGCCGACGAAAGCGACGCTGTGGATCTCGTGGTTGGACAGGACGTCAGCGACGATCTGCTTAGGGAGGTTAAGGTCGATCTCGTACATCTGACACATTCCTTTCGATGTTTTGCGGCGCCACTTTGCCGGACGCTCGCAGGGTTACTGAGGTTTGGACCGAGTCGCCGGTCCGGATGCGACCAAGGGGCTGACCCTTAATCACATGTTGAAAAACGGGAGCCTGCCTGGGGGTATGGGGCCCAGGCAGGTCCCCAGGGGAAAGCGGTTAGACACTTGGGGTCGCAACTAGGCCAAGATGCCGGCCGCGGAGAGGGCGATGCCGCCCACGATGGCGATCACGAGAAGCCAACCGGTGTTGACGTTCTTCTTGATGAGCCAGTACATAAGGCCGGTGAGGCCGAGGGAGATCATCTGGGGCATCATGCCGTCCAGGATGTCCTGGATAACGACGGTGCCGTCAGCGAACTGCAGCGGGGTGGTGGCGCCGATCAGCGTAGCGATCATGCCGCCCACGGACATAAGACCCACGATGCCGCAGACATACATGAGCTTCTCCATGAGGTCGCCGCTCTGAAGCTTGCTCAGATACTGGTGACCACCCTGATAGCCCATCTTGGCGGCAAACCAAGTGATCAGCACGGAGGGGATAATGGAGATGAGCATGGCCAGGATCGGGCCCATGATGGAGCCCTGCTGAGCCAGCTGGACGCCCAGGCCAAAGGCAATGACACGGATGGTGCCCTGGAAGAAGGAGTCACCGATACCGGAAAGCGGGCCCATGAGGGAGGTCTTGACCGCGTTGATCGAATCGGGGTCGAAGTTCTCGGGATCCTTGGCGTACTCCTCCTCCATGGAGGCGGCGAGGCCTAGGACGAAAGCGCTCGTCTGCGGGGTGCAGTTGTAGAACGCCATGTGACGGTGGTAAGCCTCTTTCTTAGCAGCGAGCTGCTTGGGGTCGGACTCATCCGGATAGAGGCGGTCGAGCGTGGGAACCATGCCGTAGAGGAAGCCCATGTTCATCTGACGCTCGTAGTTCCAAGAGGCCTGGATGGCCCAGGAGCGCCAGAAGAACTGGCTGACCTTCTTGTTCAGGGACACGTCCTTGGTTGCGGTTGCCATAGTGTGTTCCTCCTTAGTCTTCGTCGTCTTCGAGCGGATCGTAGTCGGAATCGACACCGGCGGCTGCATGGGAACCGTTGAACTTAAAGCCCATGAAGACGATAGCCAGGCACACACCGATCAGAGCGACCGCGATGACGGACAGGTTGAGGTAAGCGGCGAGCAGGAAACCGATGAACAGGAACGGGGTCATGCCCTTCTTGATCATCATGGTGAGCAGCAGGGCCAAGCCGTAGGCAGTCATGATCTTGGTCGAGACGTTCAGACCAGTGGACAGCCACTCGGGAACCATGTTGACGATGGCCTGGACCAGGTCGGTACCGACAAAGACGGCCAGGAAGATCGGCAGGAAGTACATGATGGCGTACAGACCGGAGCCGGCGCAGATGTGCATACGGTAAGCGGTCTTGAACTTTCCGTTATCGATCGCGCTATCTGCCACATGGGTGAGGGCGGCGATGATGGAGCGGAACACGATGCCGAGGAGCTGGCCCAGGACAGCGACCGGGATAGCGATCGTCATGGCGGTCTCGGCGGAAGCACCGGTCAGGCACGCAAAGGCAGCGGCCACGATGCCGCCCAGGACCATATCGGGCGGAACGGCGGCACCGACCTGCACCAGGCCCATGGACACGAGCTCGACGGCGGCACCGACGGCAAGGCCGGTGGGCACATCGCCCAGCAGCAGACCGACGAGCGTAGCGCCAACGAGGGGCTGCTCGAAGTTAAGACGACCGAGCAGGCGGGAGTCCCACATGCAGAACACGCCGACGAGGCCGACGAGCACCGCACTGATGAACGTATTCATACCCTTCTCCTTTCAGTCAGGCAAAAGCCTGGTTGATTACAGCTTGGCGTCGATGTCGACGCTCTGATACGTAGGGGTCTGCTGGACGTAGAGCTTGATGCCCATGTCGAGCAGCTGGTTGACGTCGGCCTTCTGGGTGGCGTCGAGGAAGACGGAGCTGTCCTTGCCGCCGACCTGATCGGCACCGTCGTGGTTGGCGGTGGCGCCCAGGTTGATGGCGTCGAGCTTGTAGCCCTGGCAGAACTGCAGCATCTCGGCCGTGTTGCCAAAGACGAACATGACGCGCTCGCCGAGGGTGTTGAGCTTGTCCATCTTGGCGAGGGCACGCTCGACGGTGAAGACGTTCAGGCGCACGCCCTGGGGCTTGGCCAGCTTAAGGGCGCCCTTCTTGATGTCATCGTTGGCGGCAGCGTTGTCGACGACGATGATGCGCTCGGCCTGGACCTTGGTGGTCCAGGTAAAGACGACCTGGCCGTGCAGCAGACGGTAGTCAAGACGCGCGAGGACGATCTTGGCGGGACCGGAGCTGTGACGGGACGCCTTGGCCTTCTTGACGGGAGCCGCGGCCACCTCGACCGGTGCGTTGGGGTTGGTCAGACCGGTGCGGGCCTCGTTGATGAGGGCCGCGAGGTCGGCGCCCTTGACGGGGGCGGGGCTCATAGCGAGCGTCAGTGCCAGCGGAATGTTGAAACCGCTGACAACCGTGAACTTCGTGCCGTTCTTGGAAAGCTCGACCATGCTGTTGTTGACCGAGCTACCGAGCATATCGGTTAGCACATAGACGGTGTCGTCCGCGTTGAACGTGGCGATCATGGCGTCCACCTTGTTGGTGATGGGCTCCTTGTCGTCACGAGCAAGCGACACGACGTGGACGTTCGACACGTCGCCGAGAACCATCTCGAGCGTGTCTTTGGCGCCTGCGGCCAGGCCGCCATGAGATGCGAGAATGATCTGATTCATCTTGCCTCCTCCTTTTCGTTATGGTCATTATAACGTCTTATACGTTGGTGATATTGTTAATTAGTATAAAGACCGTCGCGGATGAAAATCGACCGTTTACGGGTTTAACGCATTTGAAACGTTGGCGCGGGGTGGGCCGGCGCTGGATGGGTGACAGGCGATTTGGCGGCGCGCCCATCCCCTATCGCACGAAGTACCAGGGGCTTTCCTGAACATTGGTCTGCAGCGTGATGCCCGTGCGTTCGCTAAACAGATCCATGTCCTGCGATTTTTCGGTCCACCACGCGTTGGGCTTAAAGGTCATGCTCTCGACAATACGTTTCACAATGACGCCGTTGCGCAGCTTGGAGAAGTCGGTGTTCATAATCAGGATGGACGAAAGCACCAGTACAATGCCCAGGACCTTGATCGCGCCGGCGGACTCGGCATAGATGCCGATGCCCAGCAAAACGGTGACGACCGTCTCGAACGACATCACAACCGGAACCTTCGATGTCTCGAGCCCCATGGACAGGCCCTGCATATATAGGATGTATGCCACGGCCGTGGGGATCAGGCCAAAGCCCGCGAAGAGCAGGATGAGCTGCGGCGACATTGCCGCCACCACATCCGGCCACGGCGCCGTGATGGCCGCCATGACGGCGCCACCAAAGACAAAACCCCAAAACGTGACCGCCAGCGGGTGGACCGTCTTGGTGGCCATGCGGCTAAATACTGCCAGCAGCGCACCGCAAAGACCTGCGATCACGCCCGACGCAACGCCCCAAACCGAGAAATGAAAACCAGACAGGTCACCGTTTGTCACCGCGAGCACACAGCCCATGATGTTAAAGGCGATAGCCATGAGCTTTACCGAGGTGACGCGCTCTTTATAGAGTATGCGGCCCAAGATGCAGCCAAAGACCGGCGAGGTGTAGAGCAGGACCGATGCCGTGGACATGCCCACCTCGCGCATGCACTCGTAATAGAGCGTGTTGGCGGTGGCAAGGCCGATGATGCCGACGAGCGCGCAGGGGATGAGCTCTTTGGGGCTCGCCTTGAACAGGGCCAGCGGACTCGGCGCCGTGGTCGCTCCCTCGCCGGGGCGGCAGCCCATAAACGCAAGGACAGGCGCCAGGATAAGCGCACCGACCAGTAGACGGAAGGCCGCCATGCTCTGGGACGTAATGCCCATGGCCGAGATGCCATTGACAAAGATTCCGATGGTGCCCCACATAAGCGCGGCGATCAGCACCAGCGCATAGCCCAGATTGCTTTTCTTCAACGCAGCCTCCTTGGCTTTGTTACCAATATGTTTCGTACTACGTTATAGTCGTTATATACAATTTTCAAGACACAATCGGCGAGCGGGTGGCGCAAAGGGGTCAGGTATATATGCACCAACTTGGTGCAAAGTAACCTGACCCCTTTGCACCAATCCCAGGAGTGTCCCCAAGTGCCGGCACAAAAGGAACGTCCCCAAGTGCCAACCGAGGCAACGCCGCAGATAGAGGACGGACAGCGAGCGGGTCGCATTTGAGGCAAGGTGACGTGAAGCGAAAGGGCGCTGACCTTCTGGTCGCGCCCTTGAAGTTGAACGTCAGATTGTCCAAATGCGGCCCGCGCAGCGTCGGCCTGTTACGCGGTTTGGTAAAACCGCGTAACTAATAATCGAGCTTCCACATGTAACGGCGCGTCATGTAGTCCTTGTGGGTGACGGCGGAAAGCGCACGCATGTAGACGTTGTTGAGGATCGGGGCGAAGATCAGGTGGTTGAAGTACTCGCTCACGCTGTCCTTGATGTCGTTGAGGCCGAGCTCCTTGGCGTCGAGCTGATAGACGCGCTCGCCACCATACTGGTTAACGAAGCGGATGCCGCGCTCGTCGTTGCAGCGGCTGCGGCCGACGCTGATGAGCTGGAACAGCGAGGTGCGCTTGTCCAGGATCTCGAAGGGGCCGTGGAAGAAGTCGCAGGTGTTGATGGTGCAGGAGTCGATCTGCAGCATCTCCTGCACGTTGCAGATGCTAAAGACGTAAGCAGCGCCAAAGAGCGGGCCCTGAGCCATCACGTTGATGCAGGGCTTGTCGGCGTTCTGCTCGGCCCACTTGGCGGCCAACGGGCGGGTGTACTCGACGGCCTTGCGGTAGATGGGATCGACCAGATCGAAGGCGGCCATGGCGGTCTCATACTCGGCATAGCCCTCGGTCTGCTGCGTGAGCTCCATGGCGATCATGGTCACGACGGCGGAGTTGGTGCGGCCCATGCAGGACTCGTCGACGGCCAGACTGTCGTACTGGATCTTGTAGTCGCAGACCTCGGTGAGGCCGGACTCGTCAACATAGATGGCGATGGTGCTGGCGCCGTGATCCTTGGCGACCTGGGCGGCAACGATGGTCTCCTTAGTGCCGCGCATGGAGACGACGACGGCCAGGGTGTTCTCGTTGACATAGGCCGGGGTGGCGTGCACGAACTCGTTGCTGGTGTAGCTGGAGCTCACGACCTGCGTGGCCTCGTGCTCCATAAAGTACTGGGCAGGATAATTGCCGCCGTTGGATCCGCCGGCGCCGATCCACACGACGCGCTTGATACCGCCCTTGTCTGCCTTGTCGGCCAAAACCTGGGATACGACGTCCTTAACCTGTTCCTGAGTGGTCATCGTGCATCAGCCTTTCTTCTCGTTTGATGCTCATCACAGGCATACAAGTTACATACATGTTTTGGCGATGTCGACTAGTTGTATGCTATATTTGTCTTAGAAATTTTGCTGGCGTGATTCTCGGAAATCCGTTACCAGCGGTTTTGTTGTCATGTTGGATACATGCTTGATTCGGCAAGCATACAAGTTAGATACAGGTTGATCGCATGAGCACCTCGTCGAAAAAGAACTTGGCCCAATACGAGCGCCTAGCGGGCACGCTGCGCGACCGCATCGCCGCCGGCACCTACGCGCGCGGAGACAAGCTGCCATCTGAAATGGAGCTTATGGACGAGTCGGGGCTGTCGCGCAGCACCGTGCGCCACGCGCTCAAAGTATTGGTGGATGAGGGCCTGGTGCGGACCGAGCGCGGGCGCGGCGCCTTTGTGGCCGACACGCCCGAGGTGCACGAGAACAACCTGGTGTTCTCGAGCTATACGAAGCAGATCGAAGGTCAGGGTATGAAGCCCACCACGCGCACCGTGGACTCGGGCTTTGCCAAGGCAGCCGGCAGTGTGGCCAAGTTCTTCGATGCCGCCGTGGGCAGCAAGCTCGTCAAGCTCGTCCGCCTGCGCTATCTGGACGATGCTCCGCTGTGCCTGGAAACCACCTATCTGCCGCCGAGTTTTGGGTCGCTCATCGACCGCGACATCAACGGATCGCTCTACGCCACGCTGCGCCAGGAGTTCCATCGCGCGCCGGCGCAGGGGCACAAGACCTTTGAGGTGTGTTATGCCTCGCAAAACGAGGCATTCCTGCTCAATGTCGAGCGCGGCCAGGCACTGATCCTTATCACCGACTACGTCTACGACACCGACGGCCGCCCGCTCCACATCTCCAAGCGCATCCAGAGAACCGACCGAGCCAAATACACCGAACCGATCGGCTAACCAACACCAAAACCACCACAAAGGTGCCCAATGTGGTGGTTTTACAGACTCGGCAGTTTGAAACCTTGGGCGAGCAGGTCGGGGAACCAGGTTGGTTTGGGTTGGTTGGGGACGCGCTCGGCTAGGATGAGCTCCATCCAGCACATGTCATACCAGCGGCCGAACTTTTGCGCGCAACGATCGAAGGCGCCCACCAGGCGATAGCCCATATGGGCATGAAAGTCCCGGCTGTTATGTGTCAGGTACTCGTCATCCTCGTCGTGCGGCACGGCGACGAGCGCGCACATGTTCGTAATGCCCATCGCGATCAGGCATTGCTTGAGCGCCTCGTGCAACTTGCGGCCCAGACCGCCGTGGCGCACATCGCGCGCCAGGTAAATCGACGTCTCGACCGACCAGTCATAGGCCTCTCGGCTGTTGAGCGCACTCACATAGGCATAGCCCACCGGACGGCCGTCGAGCTCCATCACCAGATACGGATAGTGCTCGAGCGCATGAGCGATGCGCCCGGCAAACTCCTCAACACTCGGCACCTCGTATTCGCAGGTAATCGCTGTCTCGAGCACATACGGCTCATAGATGGCCAGCAATGCCGGCGCGTCATCGGGCGTCGCCAGACGAATCGTCGGCTCGGACATCTCGGATTTCTCGGGCATACGGCCCCTCCCCCTCAAAAGCAAAGGCCGCCCCACGCCAAACCCAGGCGCGCGGCGGCCCTCATCATCACATCAACCTACAGGACAGCTGCCAACGCGTCGATGTCCTCCTGCGTCGTGGCCCAGCTGGTGCAAAAGCGCACCACGGTGTGGGTCTCGTCGTACTTTTCCCAGTACTCAATCGCCGCATGCTCGCGAATGCGCGCCATGTCCTCGTTGGGCAGGATCACGAACTGCTGGTTCGTAGGCGTCTCCAAGAAGAACTGATACCCGTGCTCGTGCAGCACACGACGCAGGGCCTTCGCGGTCTCAATCGCCTGGCGGCCAATCTCAAAGTACAGGCCATCGGTAAAGAGCGCCTCAAACTGCACGCCCGTCAGGCGGCCCTTGGCCAGCAGCGCGCCATGCTGCTTAATGCGCGGGATGGGATGCGCCGGGGCGTGCATGCCGCAGAACACCACGGCCTCGCCGCAGAGTGCCCCGCACTTGGTGCCGCCGATGTAGAACACATCGCACAGCTGTGCCAGCTCGGGCAGCGTAATGTCGCACTCATCGGCCGCCAGCGCATAGGCCAGGCGGGCGCCGTCCACAAACAGCGGAATCTCGCGCTTCTGGCACACCGCGTGAATCGCCGCGAGCTCGGCTTTGGAATACAGCGTGCCGTACTCGGTCGACAGGCTCACGTACACGGCACCCGGAAACACCGTGTGCTCGTAGCTCTCGTTTTCGTAGAACACCTGGATATAGTTCTCGAGATCCTCGGCGTGCATCTTGCCTTCGTAGCCGGGGATGGTGAGCACCTTGTGGCCGCCAAACTCGATGGCACCCGCCTCGTGGCAGGCAACGTGGCCGGTCTCGGCGGCAACGACGCCCTCGTACGGAGCAAGCAGCATGTCGATTACCGTGGCATTAGCCTGCGTGCCGCCCACCAGCAAGAACACATCGGCATCGGGCGCCTGACAAGCCTCACGGATGAGCTGCTTGGCACGCTCGGTGTGCGTGTCGGTACCATAGCCGGGCTGCGGCTCCATGTTGGTGTCGACGAGTGCCTGCAGTACCGCCGGATGCGCACCGTGGGAATAGTCGTTGTTGAACGCGAGCATGGCAATCCTCTCATACCGGGTATCGGTCAGGTAATTCAAACGGAGCTATTGTACGCCGTCCGGATAGGCAATGTGCGCGGCAAGACACTCAAGCGCCAGCACCAGGGCAAAGCCGCAGCTCACATCGGTCAAAAAATGTGCACCGATCACGATGCGACCAAAGGCGACGAGTGCTGCGACGGCAGCCGCAGCCCAAAAGACCACGCGACGACGCGGCGGCTTTTCCGTAAAAGCCGCCGTGGGAAGCCCGGCAAGCATAAGGCCGATCGCCGCGTGCGCGGTATGGCCGCTCGCGAACGACTTAAAGCCGTCCTTGATCACGCCGGCGGCAATATAGCTCCACTTGTCGGGGTTGCCGATTACCCACCACGGCTGAAAATTGAGCCCCGGCGTGACCTCGATCACGCGCATGCGCGGGCGCGACCACAGTGGCTTAACGATGACGTTGAGGATAATGGCCTGAGCGACCCACACGGCAAGCACCATCAACGCCCAGCGCGTGAGCTCATCGGGGTCGGTTTTGCGCGTAAGGCGATAGGCGATGACGTTAACTGCAATGACCAGCACAAATGTCAGTACCAATTGGGCCGCGATGAGCTTGCCGCCGACGCGCAGCGACCCGATGATCTCGTAGCCGAGCAGACCCACGTTGATCAAAACGCCCAGCGCGGCGAGCCACTTGCTCGCCTTGGAATCGGGACGTGCCGAGCGCACGAGCATAATGCCCGCGACGCTCGCCGTCAGCTCGAACGGCAGCTCGCCGGCCGCCTCGACAAAGCGGCCAAACAGGCTAGACGAGTTGAACAGCGCACTCGAGATTTGGTAATCGAAAAAAGACCCGACGAGCAGACAAAAGGCCAGGATGACCGCGATAGCAGCGGCGTCTTTCTTGTAGATGTATCCGAACATGCCTTCCTTTCGGTCGGGCGGAGTTTTCAACCTGCGACGTGGTGTCCCATAAATGTCCTCACAGGTTGAGCATAAGCGAGCGAAAACGTCCCATTTGAGGCAAGGTGGCCCGAAGGAGGAGGGAAGCGTACTTGCGTACGCGACCGACGAGTGAGGGTCAGATTGCCCAAATGGGGCGTTTGCAGCGTCGACCCGCTAGTCGTCGTCGCTCGCACCCAGCTGCTGCAGCAGCATGAGCGCCGCGGCCACGGGGCCGGTGCCGTCGTTGGCATCGAGGCCGCGACCCAGGCCGCTGCCCGCACCGGCGCCCGCCTTGTAGGGCACCGACAGCTTGCGGCTCTTGGGGAAGTTCACCGCGCCATAGCGATTCTTGAACTCAAAGGCTACCTTCTTGGGAACGTCAACCCCCAGGAAGGTAATGCGCCCACCGCTGAGCGTGACGCTCTCGAGCCCCAGGCGCTCGCCGCGAATGCGGATGCGCGCGCGGTTGAACAGGTTGAGTCCCGCCAGCGGCAGCTCGCCATGCGCGGCCTCGGTCTCTTCCTGGACCTCGTCGATACTCTCCAGGTCCTCGGCCGCCGCAAGCCTACGGTACACGAGCACGCGCTGGTCCACCGCCGGCAGGTACTCCTCGGACAAGAAGTAATCGGCCGGCAGGTTAATGCCCACGCTCGCCGCCTCCACGCCGGCATCGTCGTCGCCGCGCGCCTCTGCCACGGCCTGTCCCAGCATCTGCGTAAACAGGTCAAAGCCCACACTCGACAGGTTGCCGTGCTGCTCAGCGCCCATCAGCGAACCGGCGCCGCGGATCTCCAGGTCGCGCATGGCGATGCGCATGCCGCTGCCCAGGTCCTGGAACTCGGAAAGTGCAGTCAGGCGCGCCGTGGCCTCCTCGGTGAGCGGCAGCTCGCCGGGGAACATAAAGTACGCGTATGCCTGCGTGGCCGAGCGGCCCACGCGGCCCTTAAGCTGGTAGAGCTGTGCCAGACCCAGGCGCTGCGAGTCCTCGATGATGAGCGTGTTGGCGGTCGCGTTGTCGATACCGCTCTCCACAATGGTCGTGGCAATGAGCACGTCGATCTTTTTGGTCGCGAACTCGATCATCACGTCCTCGACCTCGCGCGGGCTCATCTTGCCGTGCGCCACGCCCACGCGCGCCTCGGGCGCGGCCTCGTGCACGCGCGCCACGGCGTCATCGATGGTCTTGACGCGGTTGGACACGTAGTACACCTGTCCGCCGCGACCCACCTCCAGGCGAATCGCCGCGCTCACCACGTCGGGGTCGTACTCCCCCACGTGCACGATCACGGGGCGGCGCCCAGTCGGCGGCGTGGTAATCAGGCTCATATCGCGCACGCCGCTCGTGGCCATCTGCATGGTACGCGGGATGGGCGTGGCCGAAAGCGTGAGCACGTCAATCTGCTCGCGCAGGTTCTTGAGCTGCTCCTTGTGCTGCACGCCAAAGCGCTGCTCCTCGTCGATGATCACCAGGCCCAGGTTCTTGGGGTTCACATCGGCCGAAAGCAGACGGTGCGTGCCGATGAGCACATCGATCGTGCCCTCGGCAAACGCCTTGAGTGCGCGCTTTTGCTGCGCCGGCGTACGGAAGCGGCTGAGCACCTCGACCTCCAGGCCAAACGGGGCAAAGCGCTCAAAGAACGTCTCGTAGTGCTGCTGGGCCAGAATGGTCGTGGGGCAGAGCACCATGACCTGGCGGCCGGAATCCACGCACTTAAACGCCGCGCGCAGGGCGACCTCGGTCTTGCCAAAGCCCACGTCGCCGCACAGCAGGCGGTCCATGGGCTTGGGCGCCTCCATGTCGGCCTTAATGTCGGCGATGGCCTCCAGCTGGTCGCGCGTCTCGTCGTAAGGAAAGCTCTGCTCCATCTCGATCTGCTCGGGCGTGTCGGGTGGGCAGGCGATACCGGTAATCGAAGAGCGGCGCGTATACAGATCGACCAGGTCAAACGCCAGCTTTTTGGCGTTCTTGCGCGCCTTATTGGTGGCACGCGTCCAGTCGGCGGTGTTGAGCCTGGTCAGGCGTGGCTTGTCACCGTCGGGGCCAACATAACGCGTAATGCGGTCGACCTGCTCCAGCGGCACGTAGAGCTTGTCGCCGTCGGCATATTCCAGCAAAAAGTAGTCGCGCTCCTTGCCGCCCACTTCCTGGCGCGCGATCTCGCTAAAGAGCGCGATGCCGTGAGTGGCATGCACCACGTAGTCGCCCGGCTTAAACGGGAACGTGATCTGCGTAATGTCCACCTTGCGGCGGCTGCGCGCGCGGTTGGCGTCCATGCGGGCGTTGAGGTCGGCGATTGAGAACACGGCCAGGTTGGCATCGGGCACCACCACGCCCTGCGGCAGGGCGGCATCCACAAAGGTCACGCGTCCGCGCGAGATGGTGGGCACGGCGGCACCGGCGGCAGCCTGGGCCGCGCCCGCCTCGAGCGAGCGGGCGTTGAGCGCGTCGGCCTTACGCTCGCGAATGGAAGCATGGGCCTCCTGGCGTGCGGCACGGTCGGCAGAATCCGCCGTTGCCACGCGTACGCGCTCGCCAATAACGCCGGCGTTTTCGGGCGCGGCCGTCAACGACTCCTCAAAGGTAATGCCCTCGTCGCCAAAGGTGAGCTCCATCGACTCGCGCGCACCGCGGTCAGGGATGGCAAATACGCAGGCATAGCGCTTGCCCACGACTTCCTGAATGCGCGTCATAAAGCGATTGTCCGAGCCCGCAATGGCCGGCTGCTCAATCTTGAGCTCTGCCGTCACCGCACCGCCGGCACGAATCAGGCTCACGTAGTTCAGGCGCTGCTGAGCACCAAAATCGAGCTGCTGGGCACGTACATACAGGCCATCCAGTCGGTCAATCCCCGCCTCGCCGGCACGCGCCTCGATATCCTCGTAGGCGCGCAGGCAATCGTCGAACAGCGAGCGCGGCTCGGACAAAACCACGAGCGCCTTGCCGCTCACGTGCGCCAGCGGGCTTACGGTCTGGCCGTACATCACCGGCAAAAAGCGGTCGAGCTCAGGCGTGACGATACGTGCATCCACCATCTCGAGCAGCGCCGCCAGCTTGCTGTCGTCCTGGCTTGCGCGGTAGAGCGCCACGTGCATGTTGTGGACGGCCTCGTCGGTAAGCGCCAGCTCGCGGCACGGGAAGATCTCGATGCTGTCTTCGTTGCCGATGGTCTGGCCCGTTGAACTCACCATGCGGCGGATGCGGTCGATCTCGTCGCCGAAAAACTCAATGCGCACGGGCGCCTTTTCCTGCGCGGGAAACACCTCGACGGTGTCGCCGTGCACACGGAACAGGCCGGGCGCGTCGGCGGCGCCGGCATTGGTGTAGCCCATGCCCACCAGACGCTGTGGCACCTCGTCAAAGGGAATCTCCTCGCCCACCGCAAAGGTCGTCGACTCCCAGTAGCGGCTCTCGACCGGCGGCACGCAACGCAGCAGTGCGCGGGCCGAGGCGACCATGATGCAGTTGCCCCCGCGCACGATGCGCCCCAGAGCCTCGCAGCGCTGCGCCACCACGGCGTCGTCGGGCGCCTGCTCGCGCCAAGGGTAGTCCTTGCGCTCGGGAAAGCGGCACACGTGCGCCAGGCCCACATAGGCGGCCAGACTGCGTGCGGCGCGATCGGCCGCATCCTCGCCGCTCACGATGTAGACCGTGGGGCGCGGACGACGCGCAAACTGGGCGGCGGCCATAAGCGTTCGGCCCGACTGAGACACGGCCAGCGTCACGTCCTCGCCAGAATCGAGCCCGGCCTCGACGGTCTGCAGTGCCTCGGCAGTATAGAGCTGCGCGGCTATACGGTGAATGAGCATGCTGTTCCTCCGGCATTGCAACGCCAAAAGCCCGCCGAGGCAAGCTCGGCGGGTCGTTCGTCAAATTCGTTGCCTGTCATGGTAGCGCATGGAGAGGACTCCGACTCAAGCGTACGCCCAGCCCCGCAACAAAAACGCCAGATAGAACTGGACTCGCCGGCTTCGCCAAAATCTCCCCGTCACGTCGAACGCCGCAACCACGGAAGGCTCCCCAAGAAACGGCTATTCCTCAAAAAAGCTCGCAACGTTCAAACGGCTCGTCCACTCGCCTATGGTGTTGGCAAAGCCGACGCGTGTGTACACGCCCGCGAAACGACCGCGATACAGGTACAGGCCTTCCATATTAGAAGCGGGCGCAAAACCAAGATCATCCACAAGTCCTTTGGGTGCCTCTCCTCGATGCGGCCCATTGACAAGCGTTCCGCGCAAGCAGGGAGTCTGATACTGCTGAGCATACTCCTGTACAATCGCCCCAGCGGCCGCAGCGCGAGCAAGCACCTGGGACCATTCCCGTTCCGTGGCATCCAAGCCGGCAACAACGCCAACCGCGTTGTAGCCGCCGCACGGCTTGACAATCCATCGATCCTTTTCGGCAAATCTCGACAACTGGGCGCTTTCGTCCAAAATCTCGGTATAGGGCACATGCTCCCGTACAAACGATTGCTCCTCCGGGCTCAACAAGGACTGCCCGGCTCGAGACCACAGAAATGCAAATACGGTCTTAGTCGCACACGGCCACGTTCTAAATCCGCCGACGATGCATGCGAGCCCTTCTTGGGCAGCCTCAATTAAGGCCGAGCGTCCGTCGCACGGCTTATCCCGCAACTCGCCGGTCACCGCGCGCCGCCAAACGCAATCAATAGGACCGACGGTATCGCACAGCCGCCTAGCACCGCTCTCGCCTTCGCCAATCCGCAGGTCGCGCACATCCGCAAAGCGTGCGGCTACACCCCGCTGCCTCATAAGGTCGACAAAATGAGCCGCATCTTCCGAGTCGATGCTTTCCGAATAGTCGACGATTGCCACCGAAGCGGGATATATCTTTGATTGCGGTGCATAGAGCCCCTCGTCAACGCGGGCCCCGTCGTCCGATCGTGCACTATCTTCGGCGCGGCGAGGATGGGCCAGCTCCCACTCTGCATAGGTCTCAAACAACGCATCTATCCAGCTACCGCACAAATCGTACTGCCGAAAGCCGGGGTGGTCGGATGCAAACTCCTCAAAGGAAGTCGTCATTCGCACCGCCTGGCAGACCGCATCGGTCACCACCATTCCGGCGCTGCCGTCGGTATTGAGCTCGCAAAACGTATACGAACCGGCATCTTCGTCAAGAAAGATATCAACACGCGCAAGGGGAATTTGGCAATCATAGCCGGCATCCATAGCGCACAGGTCAGCAAAAGCCGGATCCATGCGAAACCACGCACGCACGGAGGCATCGGAACAAAACGCCCGCGTCACCTTGTCCATAATGCCGTACATGCGCTCGGCGGCCTCCTTAAGAAGCGCCGTCATATCCTTGTCGAATATCTTTGGCGTTAAAGCCCAGGGCGCAGGATCTCCGTGGTAGAGCGCATGGGTTTGAGACAAGTATTCGTCGCCTTTGCGACGACCAGGTAGGTCACCTTCGCGCGTGCGTACGATGCGTTCAAAATAATCTTCGAGCTCTCGCGTCTTCAATGTTGCCACGTTACCCTCCATTGCTTGATTTTTTGCTCATGCTACGCCAGCACGCACGACTTCGGCGCGCTTGAATAGGCTTCTAAATTAGCAACACATTTTTGCATGAGGCGGCAGGAGGCGACAAATACTCCAGCTCAAGCGCATGCCCAGCCCCGCAGCAAAAACGCCAGACGGACGAGTCGCCTGGCGTTATCAGAGTGAGCTATACGCCGAGTCTAATCGTAGACGCCCATTTTAAGCAGTGTGAAGGTCGGGGCGCCGTCACCCTGTGCGACGCGGACCGTGCAAGTTTCGGTACGGCCCCTGGATGCATCCGCTTGAATTGCGGCGATGAACTGGTCCTTTGGCAGGCCGTAGGTGCTCTCGGGGATGTCGGAAGGAAGTAACGCACCGCCAGCACTGTAAACCTCATAGGTGAGCTCGTAGATGTTGTCGCCAAGGTCAGTCGCGCCCGTAACGATGGCACACGATGGGTTGTAATTTCCCTGGCCGTATTCCTGCTTCAGATACAAGTACCCGTCATGCGCTTCGGCCGAATCGGCAAGCATCTGCCCACCCGACCCTTTATCAAAGGTCATGTCAGCATCCGAGAGCGTCAGACCCGTCAGGCGATTGAGTTCCCTATTGATCACATCGGTCGCCATGCGCTGATAGTGACCGTTGTCATAGTCGCCTTTCTCGATTCGATACGGCGCGTTGTCAATAAAATGGCACCAGATAAACTTGACCAGCTTGTATTTCTCGTCATCAGAAAGCCCGTCAGTCGAATCGAAGCCGCCCGCCTGATACCAGTCCCGATCGAAGTGCTCCTCCGTAAAGTTCGACAGGAACAGGTTCGCCGCGGCATAAGTTGCCTGGTCGTTGAGGTCGACCTTTACGCTGCTGCCCGTCTGCCCGGGCTCTTCCGGCTCCTCTTGCTCTTCGGCAGGCTTCTCCTTGGCGCTTCCCTGGTCCTTAAGCTCGGCCGAACCCTCGTCAGACCCCAGCACCGTGATCTGCGATGAATTGCCCTGCCCAAGCGGACCCAGCACGCCGGTCAGCGCCAGAGCGGCACCGCCGGCAACGAGCACGCCCACCACGCACATGCCGACAATCACCGCGCGCTTATGTGACTTCTTCTGCACGGAAGGCATCCCTGCCGCCGGCATCGGTGCGGGCTCAGCAGGCGCGGCCGCCGGAGAGGCAGCGCCCATGCGTGCCCCGCAGTTCGTGCAAAAATCTGTTCCGTCGGGCATCTCGGAGCCACACTTGGTGCAAAACATATTCGGGCATCCCCTCACAACAAACAGCATCTGTCGCCATCATATTGAGCCCTCAAAACGCAACTGTGTTGCGCAACATTGGCCGCCGTCTCCGAGTGCCGACTAAACGCGTCGGGCCCCTACCCCATCACACTCACACTGGGGCACAAATCCGCCAGCGGGCACTCGTCGCACTTGGGTTTGCGGGCGTCACGCAAACTGCACGGCGGTCATCAGCACTCGGTCCGCTCACCCAAAACGCGCATGCTCAAACGCCCTCGGCACAAAACAGCCTGATCGGACAGGATCGATTATCAGCTTTACCTGCGTTATTTTGCAATTATGGCAATTGCTACTTTATAGTTGTGGTAACTTCTAGTTAGTAATTATGGTTTTTTGCCTTAACAATGTGGCAAATCCCAAAGGCCTGCCACGAAACCCGGCGGATACCGACAAACTCGGCACGAGACTTTCAAACCAAAAGCATGCCTGCGAGCATGCGATGCAAGACGCGAAGGGCGTTAAAAATGATTGAGCGAACCATGGCCCAAAAGCTACGCGGCATGTCAGAATGGTTTCCCGTCGTCTCGCTTACGGGGCCACGCCAAAGCGGCAAGTCAACTCTCATCAAGGCCGTCTTTCCTGAATATGAATATCTCAACCTCGAGAACCCGGAAGTCCGTCGCGCCGCACTCGATGACCCCGTCGGCTTTATCAGCAGGCGCCCTGATCATCTGATCATCGACGAGGCCCAATATGCACCGGAGCTGTTCAGCATGATTCAGGTCGCTTCCGACGAGCGCGGAAGGACCGGCCAGTATGTATTGTCCGGCTCGCAAAACTTTTTGCTTATGCGCAACATCCAGCAATCGCTTGCTGGGCGCGTCGGCATGCTCAAACTCCTCCCTCTCTCCTACCAGGAGCTCAGCGAGACGCAAATCTCGCTTGACACCTACCTGATTCGCGGGGGATACCCGCGCATATATGATGCGGGCATCCCCACCGATATGTTCTACCAAAATTACCTTATGACCTATGTGGAGCGCGACGCGGGCGGCCTTCTCGATGTGCGTAACCTGAGCTCCTTTAGAAAAATGATCGGGCTGTGCGCGGCCTGCGTGGGAGGACTGCTCAACCTATCAAGACTCGCCGCCGATGTGGGAGTCGCCACGGCGACGATCAGCTCGTGGCTTTCGATCCTGCAATCAAGCTATTTGGTATTCCTGCTTCAGCCATATGCTGGAAACATGCGCAAGCGGCTTACCAAAGCGCCAAAACTGTACTTCTACGACACGGGACTACTTTGTCATCTGCTTGGCATTCACGACGAGCGCAGTCTCATGAGCCACCCCCTAAGCGGGGAAATATTCGAAAACCTCGTTGTCTCGGAACGCCAGAAGGCATATCTCAACAGAGGCATCGAGCCCACGCTTGTCTTTTATCGCGACGATAGCAAACGAGAGATCGACCTTATCGATCTAACAGAGCAGGCTCGCCCACAGGCGTTCGAAATCAAATCGGGCGCTACCTACCGAGACACATTCGCTCGACACCTACGCTCTGTTGGTTCTGAACTTGGCATTCCCGCAAAGGACCGAGCCGTCGTATATCACGGCTCCGAGCGCTACGATACCGAGGGCGCATCGGTTGTGCCGGCAGAAGAGTTCTTGCTTCGGGAGTCGTAGCGAGCGCCATGGTCACCGACCGCGTCCCGATTTGTGCCGCCCGGAGATACGCAAGAGCGGCGGCACCCTGCCCTTGCAACCTAGCCCACCCGTACACTGGGGCATAAATCCGCCAGCGGGCACTCGTCGCACTTGGGTTTGCGGGCGTCGCAGATCTCGCGGCCAAAGGTGATCCACTGGTGATTGACCGACCCCCAGTACTCGTGCGGCAAAATCTTGAGCAGATCCTGCTCGGTCTTGAGCGGCTCCTTGGCATGCGTCTTGGGACTCAACATCAGGCGGTGCGCAATGCGGTTGACGTGCGTGTCCACCGCAATGCCCTCCACGATGCCATACCCCACGTTGAGCACGATGTTCGCCGTCTTGCGTCCCACGCCCGGCAGCTTTACAAGCTCCTTCATGTCGGCCGGCACCTCGCCGCCATAGTCGGCGACGATCATCTGCGCGGCCTCGACGGCATGCTTGGCTTTGCTCTTGTAGAAGCCGAGTGACTTGATGGTGTCTGCCACGTCAGCCACGCTCGCCCCGGCCATGGCCTCGGGCGTGGGCCACTGGGCAAACAGCCGCGGCGTCACCTTGTTGACCTGCGCGTCGGTCGTTTGCGCCGAGAGTAGCACCGCGATCAGCAGGCGGAAAGGATTCTCGTGGTCCAAAAAGCACTCGACCGGGCCATAGCGACGGTTGAGGCGCTCGCACACCTCGATGGCGCGCTCGCGCTTGGCGGCATTGGTCTCGCGTGGCATAACGACTCCTCGGCTCAACGGCACAATAAACTTATAGGCACAATTGTCCCACGTCCGAGACGCTTAAGCCTCCAAAAATGCGCCGGTCTGGCGGCTCCACAGGCTTGCGTATTCGCCGCCCGCCTCGACAAGCTGCGCATGTGTGCCGTCCTCGACAATCTCACCGTCCGCCAACACCACGATGCGATCGAGCGCCGCCACGGTGGACAGGCGATGCGCCACCACAATGGAGGTGCGCCCGCGCATCAGGTTCTCGAGAGCCTCCTGCACCAGCGCCTCGGACTCACTGTCCAGGGCAGACGTCGCCTCGTCGAGCACCAGAATCGGCGCGTCAGTGAGAATGGCACGGGCGATGGCCACGCGCTGGCGCTGGCCGCCCGAGAGTTTAACGCCGCGCTCGCCCACCATGGTGTCAAAGCCCTGGGGCAGGCGGTCGATAAACTCCAGGGCATTGGCCAGGCGCGCAGCCTCGCGAATTTGCTCGTCAGTGGCATCGGGGCGACCGTAGGCGATGTTCTCGCGAATAGAGCGGTGGAACAGCAGCGCCTCCTGCGGCACGTAAGCAACCTGGCGGCGCAGGCTCTGCTGCGTGCAGCGCGAGACATCCTGGCCGTCGACGAGCACGCGGCCGCCCTGTACGTCGTCCAGGCGCAGCAGCAGCTTGGTGAGCGTCGTCTTGCCCGAGCCCGATTTGCCCACCAGGCCCACGCGCTGGCCCGCCGCCACATGGAGCGTCAGGTCGTCGAACACGCTCTCGCCCGCCGCGGCATCACGGTATGCAAAGCTCAAGTGCTCAAAATCAATCGCGCCCTCGCTCACCTTGAGCTCGGGGGCGTTCTCGTCGTCTGCCACCAGACACGGCTCGTCCAGCACGCGCGTCATCTCGGCCGCATCGCCCAGCGCGCGGTTGATGCGCTGCATCATGGAGCTCACGTAGTTCAGACGCATGGTGAGGTTGTACGTATAGGTAAAGATCATGACGAGCGCGCCGGCCGAGATGCCAAACCACGCGTTGCCGCCCGCGACGAACACACTCACCACGGCCATGGTGATAACGATAAGGCCCGAGGTCGTAAAGTTGCGTTGCATCATGGCGTGCATCGATACCGTTTCGGCATCGCGCGCAGCGCGGTCGGCGGCATCGAACAGCTCGCGCTCAAAGTCCTCGCGCCCACAGGTCTTGACGGCCAGGATATTCGTGACCGCATCGGACAGCACGCCCGACAGCTTGTTCTGCGCGGCGGACGTCGCGGCCGAAAGCGGCATGATGCGCTTGTACATAAGCCAGACAAACGCGATGTAGACGACCATGATGCCCACCAGGATCACGGTAAACGTCGGCACCACCGGGGCGAGTGCTGCCACCGTGCAGACAACCGAGGTGATAGTGGGAATGAGCGAATACACCGTCACGTCCACCAGCCCCGTGTAGCCGCTCATAAAACGGCTCGTCTGGCTCACAAGCGATCCGCCAAAACGGCTGGTGTGGAATGTCATGGATTGATTGGAGAGCGTGTCGAAGCACAGGCGTGCCAGGTGATAGTTGCCCGCAATCTCGAGCTTGTAGACGGTGTAGTCCTGCAGCTTGGAGAGGATTTGGCCCACTAGGTTAACGAGCACGAGTGCCAGAATGTAGGGACCAAAGACCTCAAACACCTGGTCGCCCGCCACGGGGCCGGCCTGGACGCGGTCGACGATAAGGGCCATCACGTAGGTGTTGGCAAACGTAAGCAAAAAGATATAGCCCGCCGACGAGAACACCGAGAGAAAGACGATCAGTGGCTGCGTGCGCGTGACGTCCCAAAAACGCTGCAGCGTGCGACGTACGGTGGAGCGTTTGAGCGGACTGGTGCTTCTCTGAGACATGGGCTTCCTTTCGCGTCTGATAGGGCGAAACGCCATTGTTGCACATTGAAGCGCACTTCAGGCAAGCACAATGCAAGAAGCAGCGGGGCACCCGCGTTTACGCCGGCGCCCCGCCGTCAGATGCAGCTAGTCCTCGTCTTCCTGGCCCGCGAGTAAGCCTGCGGACTCCAAGCCCAGAATCGCGTCGGCCTCCCGCGCATCCTCCAGCGCGTCGATGTCCTTGAGCTTGCGCTCCATAACGTTGGTGCGTGTGGTGATAATGCCCTCGACCGTCTTGCCGGCGGTCTCGATCTGCTGCTGCGCGCGACGCAGCGCCGCCTGATAGCGCGGCAGCTCGGCCTTGACGGCGGAAAGCACGCGCAGCACGTCATCGGTGCGTTTTTGCAGCCTAAACGTCTGATAGCTCATCTGCAGGCTGTTGAGGATGGCCGCCATGGTGCTGGGGCCGGCAACGTTGACGTGATAGTCGCGGCCCAGGGTCTCGATAAGCCCGGGGCGGCTGACGACCTCGGCGTACAGACCCTCAAACGGCACGAACAGAATGCCAAAGTTGGTCGTCGCGGGCACGCTCAGGTACTTTTCGCAGATGTCCTTTGCCTCGCGTTTCACCATCGCATCGAGCGTCTTGCGCGCAGCGACGACGGCCTCAGCGTCACCCGACTCCTGGGCGTCGAGCAGATGCTCGTACGCGTCGCCCGGGAATTTGGAGTCAATCGGCAGTAGCACGGGATCGCCCTCGTCTACCGGCAGCTTGACGGCAAACTCAACGCGCTCCGAGGCGCCGGGCTTGGTGGCCACGTTTTCCAGATACTGGTCGGGCGTAAGGATGTCCGCCAGGATCGCGCCTAGCTGCACCTCGCCCAAAATGCCGCGCGCCTTCACGTTGCCCAGCACGCGCTTAAGGTCGCCCACGCCGGTGGCGATAGATTGCATATCGCCCAGCCCCTTGTACACGGCCTCGAGTTGGTCGCTCACTTGCTTAAACGATGCGGACAGACGATCGTTGAGCGTACGGGAAAGTTTCTCGTCCACCGTCGCGCGCATCTGATCGAGCTGCATATTGTTGTCCTTGCGGATGGCACCCAGCTGGACATCGACCGTCTCGCGCACCTTGTCCAGGCGGTGCTCGATGCCCTCGCGGTTGGCGCCAAGCTGTTGGGCTGTCTCACGGCGCAGGTCATCCATGCGGTCGCCAGTCTGCGAGAACTCGCGCGCAATGGTCAGGTAGCGTTGCTGCTCCACGGCGGCGTCGGTCGTCTGCTGCTGCGCGATGGCATTTGCCGTGCGGCGGGTTTCTGCCAGCGCGACGTTGAGGGCATCGAGCGTGCTATTGGCCTGCTCGAGCGCAGCCAGCATCTCTGCCCCGCTATCGCCGCGCTCTCGCAACTCGGCACGAAGGCCTTTAAGCTGCAGGGCGCAAACCACAGCAACTCCCACCGCCACCAAGGCAATCACAACAAGCGCAATATCAATAGCAGACATAGGCTCCGCCCAACAAACTCAATCGATCACCAATCAAAACCGCGATCAATCTTACCCCGCCACACGCACCGGGCGCCCGGCCCCTTCTTGGGTGCCCCTCTCCTCCGCATATTCCATAATGCGGCGCGCCGTTTTCCTGCTCACCTTTGAGTCATCGCCGGCCAAGTATGCGTATACGTTTCCTTTATTCAGGTGCAGAGCACGGCAGATGCCATAGCGCGTTACACCCGATTCCTCCAATGCTTCCAGTGTTCTCTTTCTCATCAGGGCGTTCACCCTTCTGTCGGCCGCTGGCTTTTCTTTCACCCCTCTATACGCGTGCCAAACGTTGGCGTAACGATTGGGGAGCTTATCCTCGGCGCATAGAGATGCCAGGCTACCCGCTTGGCCATACAGAGACAAAACACCTCGATAGCTCTCTTCCATCCACGAGCCCTCGGATAAACCCAGAACGTATTCGGCTTTTCCCTGCGCCAAAGCGAGCAAGAACAGAGGCTCCGCCACGCGCGGCGCAACCGTCGTCGCCTGCTCAACCAGTTTTCTAAAACTCAGCGACTGTTGCCCGGACAGCTCTCGGCAATAGCCTTTCAAAAATCCCTCAAAAGTCAGATTCAACCGAGCACCTCCTTTTTGTATTGCCTGTATGCACAGACCATCTCTTGATAGCTTCGCTCCGAAGGCGACGACGCCAGCGCTTCTCCCTCGTCGAATATAAGCCGTTCGAGCAGATCCCAATCAAGTCGGTCGACGAATGCCTGACTATGAAGATCGACGATGTCGTTCGGACGGTAGGCATAGAGCTTCATTACCGCCAGGTCCTCCAAGGATGGCGTAAAGTACCTGATAAAACGCGCCCCAATATCCAAGGGAATCAAACGATCTTCGTAATTGAATGGCATCTGGTTACAATACGCCACTGCCATACCATTCACCTCGGGGTATCGAGCTATGATCTCGCGGAGGCACCTGTCTGCCTCAAACACATCAATGTCATGTGTAACCGACCGATTCGTCACATCGTTTAGCATGAAGGCGCCTCCTCCCACCAATACAACGCTCGGCCTGTCGTCTCTTGGACCTATTTCCAGCTCCGCCTCTTCGTCAATGCCCAAAAGAGTCTGCTCTAAATCCTGCTTATGCATAGCAAATCCTATTATTATTCATCTTCAATAATACTATTCAGTCGCACGATAGGACCCACAGGATGCAAGAATTCTGCTCGTGGCGATAATCCCTACACCCTAGAAGTCCTAATGTGACAAACGTTAACTCTCCCAGCCGGCGCGAACGGTTGTTATGACATCGCCTAGGCGCTGGCCGAGGGCTGACAGATGTTGGAGCACTTCGCTGGGCGAGGCACCGTTGAGGATGCAGGTGAGTGCATACGAGACCAAGAAAATCGCCGCAAGTCCTAACGGAATGAGCACGATCATCGCTAACGTGCGCAGGCGCTGGCCCACGCGGCGGTGACGTGTGCGGCGCTTGTCAAACGCAAGCTCCTGCGCATATGAATCTTGTTGTACGGAATAGTTCTCTGGCGCCGATCCGCCCGCAGGCGAAACCGCGGGCGTGGCATTTTGCGCAGGGGACTGGGCGGCTACCCCTTGCATTTGCATCTCCATGAGCCGTTGCTGCTGACGCAACATGCGCTCAGCTTGTTGCTGCGGAGTCTCAAGAAACAGGTCCATGCTGGCCTCCTCAATCGGAGCATTCGACGCTTGCGCCCAGCATCCCGCACCGCCAAGGCCACGGCAACGCAATCCGTAGCAATAGCTGCAAAGTCTCTTTTGCCCAAAAGCTGTCGAAAACCTCAACAACTCCCCTACCAGCACTTTCTCTGAGCTTTTTTATCGAATGATCTTTCGCCCTTCCACCAGCCCGCCAACTAACCAAAATCTAACCAAAAGCTTGACGATAATTGTGAAGACAGGGACCCCAAACAAAACGTGCCGCCCCATAAGGGGCGGCACACAAACTTATTATCAGCTTTTCTGTAACGAGCATGCGACGACTCAACGCCGGAGCGCAGGGCGGGGAAACCTTTGCCTCGCGCGACCCTGCGAAGCCGTGAGCGAGAGGGAAAGGTTTCCCCGCCCTTCGTTCCGTGGTCGGTGAGGACAGACTACATGCCCGCGAGACCACGGGCGGCGGTGGCGCACATAAACGCCAAGGCTAGAATCACGAGCGAGCCCGCGATGTCAACCAGCACACCCATTGCGCGACGCTCAAACAGCCAGCTCTCAAAGTGCGGGGCAACGTTGCGCCAGACACGCCACAACAAGATGCCCATGCCGATGACGCCGGGGATATTGAGCAGCAAAATCTCGGAGCACAAGAGGCCAATCAGGTTGCCGGCGGCAAAGCCCGCATCGCCCTCGCAGTACTTGCGATAAATCATGTACAGCATGTACGCCACAAACGGCTGCAGGCACGCAGAGATAAACGTAACCACCATCGAGGGGTCCTGAGAAAAGACATCGGTGAGCTTATCCACACTCGTGGCATCTTTCGAAGCCAAGAACAAGCCAATGACCACCACGGGCACCACGCCCAAGATAACCTCGACCATCGTAAACAGTTTGGCGGTCAGGTCTTCGCTCGCCGTATTCAAATGAGGCGCCCACTCAGGATGAGCATGCGCACCGACCTTCTTGTCTTTCTCGGCACGATCGGCCCTTTTGCCCTCGGCAACCCGACGGCCAGGATCCTTGCGAGTTCCCGCCGCAGCAACCCGAGCCCGAGACTTCTTACCCATAAAAAACACCCCATCAGGTAGTAGATAAACTAAAAGTCGCTACCCAGTGTACCCCACCCATGAACGGTGCCGTCCCAACCAGCCCCCATACAAAAACGTGCCGCCCCATAAGGGGCGGCACACAAGCTTTAATATCAGCTCTTCAGTAACGAGCACGCGACGACCCGAAGCCGGAGCGCGGGGCGGGGAAATACCTTTGCCTCGCGCGACCCTGCAGAGCCGTGAGCGCGAGGGAAAGGTATTTCCCCGCCCTGCGCTCCGCAGCAGCTAGCGTCACGCGCTAGTAGTTCACCACCTGCTCCTCAAAGTACGCCTTCGGGTGGTTACAAACCGGGCACACCTCGGGTGCCTCGGCACCCACATGCAGGTGCCCGCAGTTCAGGCACTTCCATACCTTCACGCCCTCGCGCTCAAACACCTCGCCCGACTCAATGCGCTCGACAAGCTTGTTGTAGCGCTCCTCGTGAGCCTTCTCGACAGCACCGACGCCGCGGAACTTCTCGGCGATCTCGGTAAAGCCCTCCTCCTCGGCGGTCTTGGCGAACTCGTCGTACATCGTGGTCCACTCGTAGTTCTCGCCCGCAGCGGCATCACGCAAGTTATCCAGGGTGTCGGGAACGGCGCCGTCGTGCAGATACTTAAACCACAGCTTGGCGTGCTCGGACTCGTTGCCTGCGGTCTCGGCAAAGATATTCGAGATCTGAACGTAGCCATCCTTCTTGGCCTTAGATGCGTAGTAGCGATACTTGGTATGCGCCTGGGACTCACCGGCAAAAGCGGTCTCGAGGTTCTTCTTGGTTTGGGAGTTCTCAAAATCCATAGGTGTACTTCCCTTCAACATATGCCGCCCGTAGGCTTCGAGCGGCCTTGTATTTAGGATGCCCTCAAGCCGAGAATTTAAACCTTACAATCCTCTTCTTCAGATTCGGGTTGGCTACACGCTTAGCCAGCGGTCACCCTCCACGCGGCAAAAGCCCTCACGCTCCAAGTCGGCCAAAATGCCTGCGACAAGATCGTGATCGACCGGCTCGCGGCCTGCCGCCGCCTCCATTTCGTTGACACCCGCTACGGCCTCGGCGAGTGTGATGCCCGCCGGCTGCCCATCGCGCGCAGCCAGCAGCATGCGCACAATATGGGCGCGCTTTTGACGGCGCGAGCCCTCAAACTTGGACTGACGGCTATAGCTCGCCGAGCGCCTGGACGGATTGGGCAGCGTCTTCTTAAGATACGCGCCATAATCCAACAGCGCGTAATACCATGCGCGCGGCGTGTCGGCATCATCGAGCGGCACGGCAAAGGGCGCAATCTCATCCGCCGTCGCGCCGGGAGCCGCCGGACAGGTGGCCTGAATCAGCGGCACCAGCTCGCGATCGGGAACGGCCGGCACATCGGGAAAGAAATGATGCAGAAAGACCGTGCGCACGTTGGTCTCCAGATACACACCCGGTAGATCGAACGCAAACGACCGGATGCCCTGCGCCGTCGCCGGGCCAATACCGGGCAGGGCGACCAGGTCGCGCGTCTCACGTGGAAACTTCCCGTCCCAGTCCTCTACAACGCACTGAGCGGCCTTGTGGAGCGCCAGGGCGCGTCGGTTGTAGCCCATCCCCTGCCAAGCGTCCAAAACATCGGAAGGCGCGGCCTGGGCAAGCGTCTGCACGGTCGGAAAGCGATCGAGCCACGCGGGCATACGCGTCTCCACGCGCGGCACCTGCGTTTGCTGCAGCATAACCTCGGAAAGCCAAATAATGTACGGGTCGCGTGTGCGGCGCCACGAAAGGTCGCGATAACGCAGGACCCCTTCCGAACGAATCATCGAACGAAAGGGGTCCTGAATCATGGCTACACTCCTTGTGCGGCGCTATTCTTCCCGGCAAGCGCACGCACAGGTGGCGTACTCGGGAAACGCATCGCGGTCGGCGAACTTGGAATCGACGGCCGGGAACTGGCGGCGAGCGACGATATCGCCCAGCGAAACGGAATCGAGGTAGTCGCGCATCAGCGCCTGAGCTCCGGCCCACAGGGAATGATAGCAGCACGTACCCATGCGCGCACAGTCGCCATCGGGCGCAGTGCAATCGCTCATGACCATGGGGCCCTGAACGGCCTCGACGACCTGTCGGATGGTGACATCGTCGGGGCTGACCTTAAGACGCATGCCGCCATGGACGCCACGCAGGCTCTCCACAATACCGGCCTGAACCAAACCATGCTGGATCGAACGGGCAAACGAATACGGGACATTGACCTCTTCGGCGGCAGTGCGAACAGAAAGCAGACGCTCCGGGTCCTCGGCAAGCATCGCGAGCATGCGAAGGGCGTAATCAGTCTTCCTCGATATGTCCATTTTTCCCCTTTCAAGGAATAGGAACAGCCCGAACGAGCTCCGGGGCCGAGCTTACGTCGAGACGTCAATGACCGTATGGACGCCCAAATAGCAAAACGGGTGCCCACTGAATGCCGTGTTTGAAGCCTCTTGCATCAAAAACGGCCCACAGTGCAATTCAGTATAACCTAACCCCCTGCTTCGTTGAACTGGTGTTGCGCAACAAACGCCTTGTTTGAACACATGTCTCAAACGGAACTTGTCCGGGAATTGGAAGGATTTGCTTCTGGGCGAAAGGAGCCGATGGGATCGAGGTCCTATCAAACGCAAAAAGCCACGTCCGAAGACGTGGCTTTAATTGCGTTGGCGGGAAGTACGGGGCTCGAACCCGCGACCTCCGACGTGACAGGCCGGCGCTCTAACCAAACTGAGCTAACTCCCCAGGCAGTCGTTCGCGTTTGTTTCCGCTCGCGTGCGCTGCGGGGATTAGTATACACAGAAGTCTGTCCGCCGCGCAACAACTTTTTTGAAAAAATTTTTGGGGCCATCCGGGAGGGTCTCCGGGGCTGGGGGCGGGGGTTAAGTTTGCTGCTCTACAGTCCTGCGCAAGACGGAAAGCACATTAAGTGCTTTCCTTTGCGTGCGGAACTCGCGACAAACTTAACCCCCGCCCCCAGCCCCGGAGACCCTCCCTGCCGTCACTTTGTTCGAGTCGTTGTTGTTCCTCGCCGCTTCCGCGGCTCGAGGTCCCCGTTCTCCTCGGCGGGGTTGTCTAAGGTTGTCGCTGAAGCTCTGCCTTTTGCTGAAAGAAAAACGGGAGACGCGATCTGCATCCCCCGTTTTTGTTGCGGTTACTCCAAGTCAATAAACTTGGTGCTCAGAATCTTGCCGTCCTTTACGAGCATTCTGGCCATGGTGGGGCCTCTGGTGCCTCTGGGGTAGCTGGCGCTGCCGGGATTGAGGACCAGGCAGCGGCCCACTTGGGCTTCTTTGGTTACGTGGGTGTGACCGTTGATGGCTACGTCTACGGATCCCACGGGCAGGTCTTCGCGGTAGTGGGCTACGGCGAATTTGAGGCCTTCGTAGGTGAAGAGGGCCAGACGGTCTACATCCGGGCCGTAGTCGCGGTAGTAGTCGTTGTTGCCTAGGACCGCTCGCACGGGGGCGATGGTGCATAGATGCTCGTAATCCATCTCTGAGGTGAGGTCTCCGGCGTGGATGATCAGATCTGCGCCCTTGAGCTCGTCCAGAAGCGCGGGCGAAAGATAGCCGTGGGTGTCCGAGATGATGTCGATGCGCTTGGCGCTTGCACTGTTCATGGGATCCCTTCTGCAAAACCGATTCGACGTATATACAAAAAGCCCCACGGCTCCGCAGACAATTGGTCTACAGGGCTGCGGGGCCAGTGTGCTAGAGGCTCAGGGCCTTCTTGAGCGGCACAACGCGGCGGCGCGAGACCGGCACGCGTTCGTCGACGCCTGTAATGCCCAGTTGGATAGCGCCCGAGGGCACCGTCTCGACATCTGTGACGCACGCCAAGTTGACGATATAGCGGCGATGAACGCGAAAGAAGCCAAAGTCGCAAAGCTTGGCCTCGAACTGCGCAAGCGAAGTCGTCGATAGAAAACGATCATCGACGGTATAGATACAGGAGTAATCGTCCTTGGCCATGATGAAGCGAATGTCATCCACGGGAATGAGGACTTTACGGCCGCCCTTTTCCACCGGAATGCGCTCGATGGTGGCTTTGCTGTCCGTGACGGGCTTGGCGCGCTGCATGACCTTCTCGATCGCGCGATCCAGGCGCGCCTCCTCAACCGGCTTCATTAGGTAATCGACGGCATCTACGTCGAACGCCTCGACGGCATGATCGCTATACGCGGTCACAAACACAATCGCCGGCGGATTCTTAAGCTTATGCAGTGCCTCGGCAAGCTGCAGACCAGAAGCGCCGGGCATCGAGATATCGAGAAATACGACATCGACGCGGCTTTCCATCAACATCTCAATGGCGGAGCGGACGCTCGACGCCTCAGTGATCGTGCCGATCTTGCCCGTCTGCTCGAGCAAGAAGCGAAGTTCCGAACGGGCCGGGGCCTCATCATCCACAATCATCGCACGCAGCATAGGGATTAAACCTTTCGTCAACAAACTACGCCGGGCATCCGCCGCTTGGCGTTGAGCCCATAGCCTTTTATTTTACTCTTGAATGTCAAAGATGCTCTCTGACAAATCAAGGTGCAGGAGCACTTTGGTGCCCTTGCCCGGCGCCGATTCGACGCGCGTATAAGAGTGCGGTCCATAAAAGCGATGGATGCGCTCAGAAATATTGTGCATGGCCACACCGGCGCCGCCGCCTTGCGGGGAACTGGCATCGGGGCGGGCGGAGCGCTCATCAAACAGCCTGGCGGCGGTGCCCTCGTCCATGCCCACGCCGTTGTCGGCTACGGCAATCAGGATTGCGTCGTCGCCGTCTTGATGGACGGTCACGTCGATCCGCAGGGCATCGTCATCGCCCATGCCATGCCGCACGGCGTTCTCGACGATGGGCTGGATTACAAAGGCCGGGACCAACGTGTCCTCGACATCCTCGGAGACATCGAAGGTCGCCAGTACGCGGTCCTCGCCAAAGCGCGCCTTCTCAAAGGTCAGGTAGCGCTTGGTCTGGGCGACCTCACGCGAAACCGGAATCAGGGAACCCGAGTTGTCGAGCGTGGCACGATAGAACGAGGAGAACTCGCGCAGCAGCTCGCGGGCGCGCAGCGGATCGGTGCGCGTAAACGACGCGATGGTGTTGAGCGTATTGAACAGAAAGTGCGGATTGATCTGCGCTTGCAGAGCACGAACCTCGGCACGGGCCGTGAGCTCTTTTTGCACCTCGAGCTCGTGGATGGCGAGCTGCGTGGACAGGATCTCGGCAAAACCCGAGGCGAGCGCATACTGGGTACGGTCGACGGCACGCGGGGTCTTGTAGTAGAACTTGAGCGTGCCGACGGTGCGGTCGCCCACCTTGATGGGCGCGATGATACCGGCGGGAACATGGTTGTGCGAGCCATCCGAACCCACCACGTCCACCACGCGGTTGAACGACTGCACGATGCCGTGCTCAATGACGTAGCGCGTGGCAAGCGTGTGGATGGGCGAATCGGGCAGCAGCTTTTCCTCGAACTCGCCCGCGCAGGCCAGCACGTTGCCCTCATCGGTGATGGCAACGGTCATGGCACGCGTCTCGGGCAGGATACGCCGGCACACCAAAAGCGCCGATTCTTGCGTCAGACCGCCCTTAATGTCCTCGAGCATGGCCGAGGCAACCGAGAGCGTCTCCTCGGTGTACTGGGAGCGTACCGAATCGGGATTGAGCGTCAAAAAGATAAAGATGCACAGGAAGATGCACAGCAGCGCACAGGCAATCACCGTGGCAATCGGCTCAATGCCAGTCACCAGGGCAAAGATAAAGTACGCCAACACGCAAACGGCGCAGACTACGGCGATGATGCGAAAGATTGAAATTGAATTATCGCGCTGGGCGCGGCGGTCGATCATTCAGCCCCCTCCAGGATGCTAATCAGTTGTGCGTCGCGCCAAAGTTCGTCCATGATCTTGGGCCAGAAACTCTGAAAACGCAGGTAGCTTGCGGCGTTTTGGCGGGCATAGGTCTTGGCCTCGTCAATACCATGACGCCAGATGCGCAGATACCCCTCGTGCTCGCGGGTAAACATGCTGCGAACCATGGCGGTCTTGCGCACGCGGTCGTCGAGCTCGCGCGAGATCCACGGACCCGGATAGGGCATGAGTGATGCGGCCGTAACCGGAATGAGCTCCTTTTGGTGCGCGGCGAACGTCAGCTTGGCCCGCTCGTAGTACCAACGGTACACGTCCTGCATAAAGCGCGGCGAGCGCTTCTCGGACTCGGGCGGCAGGTGGCGCACGGCCCACTCGTTATCGAACCACACGTCATAGCCGAACATGCGCATGTTAAACAGGTAGTCCAGATCCTCGCCGCGGGTGATAAACGGGTCGAAGGCCACACGCGTAAAGGCGCGGGCGTGCAGGGCCATCAGGCCGCCGCATACGTAATTGGAGCGCGAGATGCGGGTGCCCGAGAGCGCCTTTTTCATCCAGCGATTGAACTCGATACGCTTGGTCCACCAGCGATGGCAAATGCCCACTTTGTCCGCGGGAGCCAGCGGCGACCCGTCGCGATTGTAAAAGTATCCGCTCTTGACTAAAATCGGCAGGCCCTGACGCGTCTGCTGGCCCAGCGCATAGGTCGCACGCTTCATAAAGTCGGCATCGATGACGGTCTCGTCGTCATCCAAAAACACAACCGCGTCGTGCCCCAGCACCGCCGCGCAGGCAAGACCCATGTTGCGGATGGCGCCGTAGCCGCGCAGGCTCACGCACTCGCCCGAGCCTTTGGGCGCAATCTGTGCCACGCGGTCGGCAACACGCGAAGCCTGCGTATTGGTAACGACGGTGACCTTAAGTGTGGGATGCGCATTAACGATTTCGTGCACGCGATGAGATACGTCGGCCGTGGCAGAAACCGGACAGACCACCAAGAGAATGATGCGCGGAATGTCGCGCACCTGTTCGAGCGAAGTCAGGCAGCGATCGAGTTCCGGGTTGGCGGCATTGAGCGACGTCGAGTGATCGTAGGTGCCGGGAGCGTTTGCTTGGGTATCATCGCCCGCCCAATATGTTGGGATCACAACCGTGGCGTTCATACCTTTACCCTCCTTGCAACACAAAAACGGGGCGCCGCCAAACACAGGCGACGCCCCGCGACCTAGCTGATTCCATCATACCCACTTGGGCTAAACATTGCTCGGAAGTCAGAATGATTTATGCGGCTACTTCCAAAAGAGTACTGCAGATAGGCACAATTGCTGTACTGAGCCCGGTTGCCTTACGCCGCCGCCTGAGCCATGCGGGACAGACGGACCAGCAGCACAAAGCCAACAACCAGCAGAACGCCAATAGAAAGGACACCCAGCGACGGGTTGCCGGTCAGCGAGGTGACGACCGACACTAGGAAGGTACCCATGACGCTTGCATAACGACCAAAGATGTCAAAGAAGCCGTAGTACTCGTTGGACTTTTCCTTGGGGATAATGCGACCAAAGTAGCTACGGCTGAGCGCCTGCACGCCGCCCTGGAACAGACCGACCATAATGGCAAGCACCCAGAACTCAAAGGCGGTCTTTAGGAAGAACGCGGCGAACAGCACAATACCCATGTAGGCGGCGACCGCCACCAGGATCATGTTGAGCGTGCCCACGCGTCCGGCGAGCTTGCCGTAGATGATGGCGGACGGAAAGGCCACGAACTGCGTAACGAGCAGCGCCAGCACCAGTTGGGTCGAATCGATACCCAGAGCCGAGCCGTAGCTGGTTGCCATGGAAATGACCGTGTGCACACCGTCGATGTAGAAGAAGAACGCGATCATGTAGACCAGCACGATCTTGTTGTGGCCGATCTCGCGCATGGTGTGTCCGACCTCGGAGAACACGCCGCCCACGATGTGGCCGATGGTGTCCTGGGGACCGCGCTCGCGACCGTACTTTTGCTTATAGGTGCGAATGAGCGGCAGGGTAAAGATAAGCCACCAGGCACCGGTGATGATAAACGACAGACGCGTTGCCAGCATGGTGGGGACGCCGAGAGCGGGGCCACCCATGATAAGCGCCAGGCAGATGATGAACGGCACGGTGGAACCGATGTAGCCCCAGGCATAGCCCGAGCTAGACACGGCGTCCATGCGCTCGTCAGTGGTAATGTCGGGCAGCATGGCGTCGTAGAACGTCATAGAAGAGTTAAGGCCGATGGTGCACAGCACGTACACGGTCAAAAATGCCATGGCGGACATTGGGATAGCCTGCGCCAGGCAAAGGACCAGGCCCGTGAGGAAGAAGCCCAAGAAGAACTTGATCTTGTTGCCGGCGTAATCGGCAAGCGCGCCCAGAATGGGCATGAGCATGGCAATGACTAGCGAGGCAATCGTCTGCGCGTTGCCCCAAGCGACCACCAGGTCTGCCGAGGAAGCACCGGTATTGATGGCGTTAAAGTAGATGGGCACCACCGAGGTATTGAGCAGCACGAGGGCCGAGTTGCCCACATCGTACATAACCCAGTTACGCTCGAGCTTGGTGTATTTCATGGACAGGGCCCCTTCGTATTCGCCCGATATGCAGTTAGCTCATCGTACCCCAATTGTCCAGAGGTGCCGGTAAGGATTCGGCAAAGGGGCACGCACGAGCCCTACTCCTCGCGGTCGAACTCCTCGTCGGTGCCGAGCACACGACCGCTGTAGTTGACGTGGTTGGTCACGGCCTCCATATCGCCGGTCTCGATAAAGCGGGCAACCGCGCACTCGTAATCGAGCAGCGCACGGTCAAAGACCTCGGGGAAGCTCTCGGTCGAGGCCTCGTCGGTAAAGGGATTCTTCCATGCCAGATGGCCCAGGTTGCCGGTACGCTCGGGCAGTTCGGTCGTCACGCGGTGCGCAAGGCCGTCGAGCAGCGAATAATCGTGCACCAAGCCCTCGAGCAGGGCAATCGCGCGCGTCTTGGCCGAACCGGCGGGCTCGATAGTGCGGTAGAGCAGCTGCATGTCGGCTACGGCGCCGGCGTACTCCCCCGCCGGGATGTCGATACCGTACACGCGTCCGGCGACGTAGCTCATCAGCACGCCGGCAACGCGATTGATGCGGTCGGTGGTGACGATCTCGCCCGCCGGCGGATAATCCTCGACCGTAGCCCCATCGCGCTTGAGCTGCAGCATCAGCACGTCCAAGTCGCTTTCGAGCACGGCATGAACTTGACTGCCCGAAGCCTCGAGCTCGGGATCGGACTCGACAATGCCAAACTGCTGCTCGTAGACAAAGGGGTGGGCATTGCGATCGAGCACATAGTGCGACAGCAGGCCCAGCGCAAAGGCGCGACCCAGATTGGCATCGCGCGGCTGCAGGTGCGACACGCCGTCGCGCAGGCACGAGAACTGGCGCGACATGCGCGAGCGGTGCATGACCTGAGCAAGCGACATGCAGTCGGAGATGCGCGGCGTGAGCATGTGGAAGAAGAACGGGTCGGGGCCCTGGTTGCCCAGGATAAAGGCGATGCGTTCCTCGTCGGACGTGATAACGCCCTGCGGAAGACGGTCGATGCTTTCCTCGCCAAACAGATGATGCGTAATGAGCGCGGGCATAATAATCCTTTCGATTTCATTCGATGCAATCCATTATGCCCACCGCGCAGTCATGCCAAACCTGCAACGGCAAACGATGGCACACCGACCCTTACGCAAGCCCCAAGTGCGATTTGACCTCGGCAGCGCGACGGCGTGAAACGGGCACCGTCGAGCTCACACGGTCGAGCCTGAGCTCCATCAGGCCCGTGGAGCCGATCTCGACATTATGCACGTCTTCCAAATTAACCAGATAGCTGCGGTGGACGCGGATAAAGCCCTCGGAGGCCAGGCGACGCTCGAGCGAGGAAATCGACTCATTGATCAGGTACGTCCCCTCGGCGCAGACGGCGTTGCAAAAATCGGCGCGCGCCTCAAAGTAGCAGACGTCCGAGACGGGGATGAACACCTTTTTACCTCCGCGGTCCACCGTCAGGCGAAGGGGCTGGCGCGGGGCATGGACGACACGACGGACGCCCAGGGCGGTCTCGATCTTGTCGAGCGCCTTTGACAGGCGTGCGTCCTCGACCGGCTTGACGACATAGTCGACGGCGTCGAGGTTATACGCGTCGGCCGCATACTCGGCAAACGCCGTCACAAACACCACCACCGGCGGGGTCTTTAGGTTTTGCAGGGTCTCGGCAAGCTCAATTCCCGAGCGCCCGGGCATCGTGATGTCCAAAAACAGCACGTCGGGCTTGCTCGACAGAATCAACTCCACGGCCTCGGTGACATTGCCCGCCTCGGCAATCTGACCCACACGCGTATCCTTTTCCAACAGATAGCGTAGCTCAGCCCTAATTGGGGGCTCGTCATCAACCACCAGGATGTTCCAGCCTTCGGACATATGCGTTTCCCCTCTTTTTCTCTCAATCCAACCGCGTGCTACACCGTCAACGGCGCCGGCTCATGTGGCTCGCCGTTCAACTCAACGATGACCTGTGTTCCCACGCCCTCCTGGGACTTCACGCGCATGCCAGAATCTTCTCCGTAAAAGAAATGGATGCGCTGAAGCACGTTGAAGAGCGCCAGGCCGCAACCTCGCTTGACGGAGCCGTCGGCGGTAATGCTCTCGGGCTCCTCTCGGCGATGCTGCTCAAACAGATGCGCGCAGACTTCTTCGCTCATTCCGATGCCGTCGTCTTCGACGATGATCTCCAAGCCGTCATCGGTCTCGAAAGCCCTAACACGAATAGAAAGCGGCTCGATCTCGCGCTGCGCATGCTTGATGCAGTTTTCGAGCAGCGGCTGCAAGATAAACGGCGGCACCAGGCTGTCGCGCACCTCAAAGTCGATGTCGACCGAAACGCGCAGACGGCCGTCGCCATACCGGGCCTGCATAAGATTGATATAACGAGTGCCCTGTTCCACCTCGTGCTCGAGCGTGGTGAGCGTATCGGAGTCAGAAAGCGTCTGACGATAGTAGTTGGAAAAGTCGATCAGCAGCGATCGCGCCTTGTCGGGCTCGGTTCGAACGAGCGACACGATCGTGCTAATGGTATTGAACAGAAAATGCGGGTCGACCTGCGACTGCAGGGCACGAAGCTCAACGCGGGCTGTGAGCTCATCCTGGCGCTCGAGCTCAAAGCTCGCGAGTTGCGTGGAAATTAGATCGGCAAAGCCCGAGGCCAACGCCGTCTGGCGCATATCGATGCTGCTCAGGCGGGGATAGTACAGCTCGAGCGTACCCACGCAATGTCCGCGCACGGTAAGCGGCGCGACAATGCCGGCGCGCAGACGGGGAAAATAACCGCCCGTCTCATTGGATGTGTCACGCGAAAACACGCTCTGCTCGCCCGTCTCAATCACACTGAGCGTGGTCTTGAGCACGACCGGGGTGCCGGCAGGGCACTTTGCCGAGTCCTCGCCCCAGCTTGCCAACACCTGTTTGCCATCGGTAAAGCAGATGGCAGAGGCGATGGTCTCGGACAGGATAATTTTAGAGGCGCCCAGGGCCGCTTCGGGCGTAAGGCCGCGCGACGTGTAGGCGAATATTTTTGATGCGATGGCGAGCGTACGGTCGGTTGCGCTCGATGTGAGGTCGTCGGGGACCACAAAGACATACGAGAAGAAGAAGCACAGCATGACCAAGCCGGCAATAACGACAACGCCCGGAACGGGATTGGGATTATCGGTTAAATCCCAGATAAGTAGCAGGATAAGCGCTGGAACGACAACACCGAGCAGGATGGCCTGGACCACATGCTGGGCCGTACGAAAGACCTTGGTAGAGTTGTAGCTCTTGCCCAGAATCAGCCTGTTTAAATCCACCGTCATCCCCTTTTATCTATCGCACCCATAGCAATAAAGAGGGCCGCAAGCGACCCTCTCCATTGCATTATGCAATCAAATACTGTGTTTTACATCCAGTCGTCGATGAACGGTAGTTTAGGCGCTGTATTTGTTGGCCTCGCCAAAGGTGCCAGCCTCGACGATCCAGCCGTCCTTCATGATGACGTCCATGTTGTCGGTGTTGAGCACGTGGATGTCGGCGGCGACGTCACCGTTGACGACCAGCAGGTCGGCGCACTTGCCGGCCTCGATAGAACCGGTCTCGTCCTCGATGTGGCACATCTTGGCACCGTTGAGGGTGGCGCAGGTGATGGTCTCGACCGGGGTGAAGCCGATCTTGTCAACGAACTCGTACATCTCCTCGATGGAGCAGGTGCCGTACGGGGTGACGAAGGAGAAGGAGTCGGAGCCGATCGTCATGACGACGCCGCGCTTCTTGGCCTCGCGAAGGCAGTCGTAGTTGCGCTGCAGCTCCTTCTCGACCAGGGTGCCCTCGTACTTGTCGTGCAGCTCGGGGACGTAGACGGGCGGATAGGTGGAGTACCAGGTGGGCAGGAAGGCGATCGTCGGGGTGAAGAAGGTGCCCTGCTCGGCCATGAGGTCCATGGTGCGCTCATCGATATCGAAGCCGTGGATCAACTGCTCGCAGCCAAAGCGGACGGAATCGTAGGCGGCGGCGTGGTTGTTGTAGCAGTGGCTCCACACGGGAATGCCGACCATCTTGGCCTCTTCGACCACGGCCTGGATCTCCTCGGAGCAGTAGTGTTGGTCGCGACCGGAGTCCCAGCGCCAGATGCCGCCACCGGTAGCCCAGATCTTGATGGCATCGGGGTTCTCACGCAGACGACGACGGACGGCCTTGCGCAGATCCCAAGGACCATCGACCTGGTCGCCCCAGGGATGGGATTCCTTGTTGAGCTCCTGGGTGCAGTGGTGGGAGTCGCCGTGACCGGCAACGCGGCAGAAGCCCAGACCGGTGGCCAGAACGCGCGGGCCCTTAAAGACGCCCTTGTCGATGCAGTCACGGATCTGGATACCAAAGCGGCCGATCTCGCAGACGGTAGTGAGGCCGTGGGTGAGGCAGTCGTAGGCCTGCTTGACAGCGACGGCCTGCTTCTCGAGGAGCGGCTGCATGACCCAATCGGTGTCATCGTCGGTCAGGTTGCCCGAGAAGTGCAGGTGGGTGTCGATCAGGCCGGGAAGGACGGTCTTGCCAGCGGCGTCGATAACCTCAACGCCCTCGGGAAGGTCTTGCATAGCACCGGCATACTCGATCTTGCCGTTGTCGTCGACGAGAACGAGGGAGTTCTCGACCGGCTCGGCACCGGTACCGTCGATGAGCTTGCCGCCAACGATTGCGTACTTAGTGGACATGGTTCCTCCTTATGGATCCATATAGTGGGCGAGGCCATGTTGGGTTATGACCTCACAAAGCTACCCAAGTGGTGCCGGGTTCGGTGCGCGGAAGAGAGGGGTCCGCGCACCCGATCCGCCCCGGCTAGGCGTTATTTTTTGCGGGAATTGGTGAAGGCCATGAGGGCCAGGCCAACGGCCAGCCAGCCGATCACGATGCTCCACTCCACCATGTTGAGGGAGGCGGGAGAGAACGGGACCACGAGCAGGCCGATGATGACGGCGCAGGCAGCGACAGCGAGGCTGATGCCAAACTTGCCGCCGGGCACCTCGTAGGGACGAGGCAGGTCGGGCTCGGTGAAGCGCATGCGCAGGCAAGCGAGGGCGACCATGCCGCAGGAGAAGATGAAGGCGAGAGCCGACACGTTGGTCAGAGGGATGAGCATGTTCTTGCCCAGGAACGGGCCGATGACGGTGATGACGCCCAGAACGGCGCAGGCGAGCTTGGGAGCGCCGGACTTGGGATCGACCTCGGCGAACTTCTCGGGCAGCTGGCCCTTGCGGCCCATGGCGAGCATGATGCGGCTCGTGGCGCCGTAGAAGGAGTTCATCGGGCCCATGGGTCCAAGCGTGGCGATGACGAGCATGGCCAGGTACAGGAGCATGTTGATGCCCTTGAGGCAGGCCAGCGCGGGAACCGGGCTCTTAACAAACTCATGCCAGTCGAGGATGGTGCCGAACGAGTAGATGCAGACCATGTAGAAGCCGCCGGCGGCCAGCAGGGCCAGGGAGATGATCTTGCCGAACTTGTTCCAGTTGAGGCCCTCGGCTGCTTCCTCAGCCTGCTGAGGAATAGTATCGAAGCCGGCGTAGAAGAACGGGGTCAAAACCAGGACCGACACGATGCCGGCGAACAGGCTGGTGCCCTCGGTAGCGGGCTTGCCGCCGCCAGCACCGGTGACCTGGGAGAACACGGGCATGGCGTGTTCCGGCGAACCGGTGAACAGCGAGACACCCATGGCGAGCAGCATGCCGCAGAGCAGAGCCTTGGTCAGGAAGGCCTGGAGCTTGGCGGCCGAGCTGGCACCGCGGAAGTTGAGGAAGATGACGTAGACTGCAAAGCCGAGCGCGATTAGCGTCGGGAACAAGTAAACGTCGGCGCCCAAGATGGTGTAGAGCTTGACGGCGCGCAGCCACTCAAGACCGGGCAGGCTGCCGAACATCTCGGACACGAGGGTCGAAATGGCGATGGCCTCCCACGGGCACAGGATGCCGTTGCCCAGAGCCAAAAGCCATCCGGTGATGTAGCTCAGCGTACGGCCAAAGCTACGGTCGACATACTCGACGATGCCGCCCGAGATGGGGATAGCAGCCGTGAGCTCACCGAAAACAGCTCCGACGGGCACGAGGAAGATTGCACCCAAGAGGAATGCGATCATAGCGGGAACGGGACCACCGCCCACGACCATCCAGTCGCCGACCTGCAGGACCCAGCCAGTTCCGATGATGGCACCGAAACCGATGGTGAAGAAGTTCCAGAGCGAAAGCGTTTTCTTCATGCCGCCGTTACCTTCGACTGCAACTTCTGCGTTCTTGTCCGCCATTGTTCCCCTCCTTTCCTTATTGACGCCTCTTTGGCGTCACCCCTTGCGCGGTCTGTTTTACCGCGCGCTTTTATTTCGTGGCTTTAAGATACGGCCTTGGCACAGCAGCGCCGCTTG
>CAVCBD010000004.1:0-47595 GCA_963599935.1 Acutalibacteraceae bacterium
ACAGTACTCATATTTGGCATTTTTTGCACACGGGATATAGAACTAACCCCCTAAACAGCCCGAAAACGCTTATTTAGCCGCGCGCTCAGTCGCCTCGATCACGTGCTTGGCGAGAATTGCCGTCGTCACGGCGCCCACGCCACCCGGCACGGGCGTGATTGCGCCAACAATCGGCTCCGCGGCATCAAAATCGACGTCACCGACCAACTTGCCGGCAGCCTCGTCCCAATTAATGCCCACATCGATGACCGTTTGGCCCTCGCGAACCGCATCCGCGCCAATCGTGCGTGCGCGTCCAACCGCGGCAACCACAATATCGGCGGCACGGCATTCGGCAGCAAGGTCGCGCGTGTGCGTGTGGCATGTCGTCACCGTAGCATTGCGTGCCGTAAGCATGGCGGCAACAGGACGGCCAATTACCAGTGAGCGACCGACAACGGCAACTTTGGCACCATCCAGTTCCACGCCATAGTGATCCAGAATCGCCAGCACGGCTTCGGCCGTGCAAGGGGCAAAACCCTCGCCGCGACCCGAAAGCGCGGTAAGTAGCGATGCCGGCGTCATGGAGTCAACGTCCTTGGCGGGATCAAGCGCCGCAGCAACGGCCTCCTCGTCAAGGCCGGCAGGCAGCGGCCGGAACAGCAGGCAGCCATGAACAGCCGAATCGGCATTAATGTCCCCGATCGCCGCCAACAGCTCGTCCTGCGAAACATCGGCAGGAAGCAACACGCGACGAGCCTCGATGCCAACCTTTTCGCAGCGCTTGAGCGCACCGCGCTCGTAGGACAGGTCGTCCTCGCGCTCGCCCACACGAACGATAGCCAACGTCGGAAGAACACCGCGCTCGCGCAGGGCGGTGCAACGGGCAGCAAGCTCCTCAGTCAAAGCACGAGCAACGGGAGCACCCTTTAGCAGTTCAGCCATGGCTATCCCCTCTTCCTTGCAGCGTCGGCGGCGCGGCGTGCCAGCGCATCGGCCCGCGGCAGCCACGTATCGAGCAGCTCATCGCACGCCGCCTCGAGCTCCTCAGCGCGGGCACGATCCTTCATGGACGTGGTGTTGGCAAAGAGCGTCAAGCTCGCGCCCTGCATGGCGGCGCGGCAAAAGACGGCACCGCACGCCACGTCGGACAGCAGCTGGCGTGAACCCTTATCGGCCATGTCCTCGAGCAGCGCTAGAGCGCGGCCGCAGGCATCCATGATGCGGTACGGCGGCATGGCGGCCACATGCAGCGCATCCTGAATCGCCGCGGGCCGAGCCGGGTCCTCGCGCGGAATACCGTACGCAGCGGACACCTGTCCATAGGCTCGAACATCCTCGGCAACCAAGTCAACAAGCTCCTGGGCCAACTCGTCTGCCTGGGCAAATGCACGCGTCAGATCGTCCGCGCGATCGACAAGCGCGGGATTGATTGCCCCGTAACGCGCGACCATCCCACAAAGCGAGGCGCCCAGCGCGCCCACAAAGGCGCTCGCGCTGCCGCCACCGGGAACGGGCTCGCGCGCAGCCAGTGCCTCAGCAAAACCGCGACAGGTTTTATCCATCATCTCTTGGCTCATACGCATGCACCTTCAAGTCACATACATCGGTCGTGTGGCAACCGCCTGCCGACCGTATCGATCACATAATGGTGCTAAGTCTAGCCCATAAGCACACAAGCGTCAGCGTACCTGGCCATCGCGGATTTCTATGGCACACGATAGGCGGCGGCAACGCAAACATGGGACACATGGCCCGCCTTTCGAGACTCCCTGGCAGCACAAACCGGGGCATATCTATAAGTAAGGAGCCCGTTGGGGCACGGCTGCGCAACGGCCGCAAACCACGAACGGAGGTATTAACTCACCCGCACAAAGACATCCGCCGCAAACGGAAACAACGCCCCAACAGCATACAGTGCCGTGATGTCATCAACAGACAAGGAGGACGCCACCATGAAGAAAAAGACCCTATCGATCCTTTCCCTTTGCATCGCCCTCTTAGCCGCGCTCGTCCTCCTGGGCTGCGGCGGGAGCGCTTCGAGCGGAGGCGGAGGCAGCGCCGCCAAGAGCGGGGGCAAGGAAAAGGCCCCCGTCGCCAAAAAGACCGACTTTATCTGGTTTAAGGTCGAGATGCCCGAGGGCGTTGGCGTAAGTGACTCCGCCGGCAAGAACGCCGACAGAGTCCAGCTCACCTTCCCCGAAGACGAGAACGCCTCGGCCGATCGCTTTATCCCCGTTTGGAAAAAAGCGCTGACGGCCGAGGAATCCCACGCCGACCAGGCGGAAAAGAAGGGGGATACGTTCCAGTGGAAGGATGGCGGGTCCGTCGAGTATAACGGCAGGACGTGGCTCGTCGGAACATACGAGGACAACAGCGGCATCTCAACCATGCTTTTTACCGATGTTGAGCCGGGAAGCGTCTACGTCCTCATCTCGAACTTCGACCAGCACAAGAAAGAAGCCGAGGCACTCCTCAACTCCATCGAGTTCCCCGATGACATGGAAGAGGCAGTTTCCGGGGCACGCGAAGTCGAGATTTCGAGCATCGAGATCAAGTAACGGGGCACCCGTACGCGCCTACGCGAACCCGCGTACGCGTGCCCCTTTAAAACAACGGGCACCTCACCCCGGGGAGAGCCGACAGCATCGGCCCTCCCCTCTTTTGCGCCCTCGCATATTGCCACTTGTCGGCGCAAATCCTGCCCCCAGAATGGGACACATGGCCCACCCGAATGAGCTGCTCACGCATACAGTAAAGACAGGTAATCAATGGGCGGTTACAGATCGAGGTGGACACGACCATGAAAAAGAAGGCCTTTGCGATTCTCACCCTCTGCATGAGTCTTTTTGCCGCGGTTGCCCTGGTGGGTTGCGGCGGAAGCGGCGGCGCTACCGGCAGTGGCGGTGGCGGCGGCGCAGAAAAGCCAGCCGTGGATATGAGGACCGACTTCATTTGGTTTAAGGTCGAGGTCCCCGAGGGCGTCGAGATCACCGACGTCGCAGGCGACACTGCCGACAGGGCCCAGTTTAAGTTCACCGAGAGCGAGCACGCCAGCGATCGCTTCATCCCCGTCTTCGATCCTGACAAGAACGCCGACGAGCTGTTCGACTACGAGGCAAAGTGGAATGCCAGCTTTGAGTGGACCGAGAATGACCCCGTCAAGTACAACGGCAAGACTTGGCGCAACGCTTCCTATACACACTCGGGCGGCGTAACGACCGAATACTTCACCGACGTTGACGGCGGCAGTGTGTATGTGCGTATCGACAACGTCGAGGAGCACAAGGACGCCGTCGAGACCATGATGAAGTCTCTGGAATTTGCCGACGATATCGCCAAGGCCAAGACCGAGGCCATGGATGTTAAGCTCGACGATATCGAGATTAAGCGCTAAGCGACTCGCGAGCGCAACGAAAAACACGAGCGCAGCGCCAACAAGCGGCGGTGCCCCAGCGTTTCGTACTAAGGGAGGGCCGGTAAACCGACCCTCCTTTTCTTATGCCGGTAGCTGACGAACGCGAGGATGTCGGACGCCGGAACCACCCAAATGTGACAACAATACGAAAACAGCAAGTACCCCAACACGTCCGCCCGCCGATTTATTGCGCCGCGCAGACAATTAAACCGGCGTCTTTAAACATCTGGGCAGTATATTGACCAAAACGAGCGCACAGCCGCACCCTGCGAACGGAGGAGTTATGACCGAACACCACGCAATCAGTCGCCGAGCGTTTACGCTGGGCCTTGGACTCGCAGCATTGTCGCCATTTGTAAGCCTGCCCGAAACCGCGGGATTGGGCCTTCCCATGCGCGCGGCATTTGCAGAAGACACGCCCACATCGGCGGCCACCCTCGACAAGTTCGTCATTCGCCTTCGCCCCGCGGGCTATTTTCGCACCGCGAGCGTCAACGAAGACGGCAACGTCATCGGCAACGTCTGCCACCTGTTTAATGACGGCACGTCCAACAAGCTCATCCTCGAGCACGTGGCGACCGATACAGATAATACAAATTGGTATGCCATTCGCACCTTGCTCAATTTCGAGGAGCACAAGAAGACGGGCTACAGCATTTGGTCGGTCGATGGCGACTCGGACAAAGATGGAAAGGTTATCCACGTATGGAGTGGCGAGCATGACGGCAAGGCCAGCCGCTCTTTTGCGTTCGCCCGCCAGCAAAACGGAACCTACATCATCCGAGACCGCACAAACGAGAAAAAAGACATTAATTACCTGGCCATAGAAAAGGACGGCAAAGACCAAGACAACAACAAGATCTGCCACAAGAGGAAGAGCATTCCGTGGGAGCTCGAGCTTGTCGGCTACAGCATGGACAAGACCAATGCCACAGTTAGCAGCATCGACTGGACCACGTATAGCAGCTACGTCGACGGACCATGTTGGATGAGCCACGTCGATGGCAGCAAGTACCTCGACGAGCTGAGCATCCCGGGAACTCACGATTCGGGCACCTGCAGCGTCGACAACGACACCGAGCCCCAAACCTCGCTTGCAAAGTGCCAGCAGGATTACATCCCCACGCAGCTGCTCGAAGGCATTCGCTATTTTGATATCCGACTTGGAAAGAACGACGATAAAGGCGACCCCGGCATCGACCATGGAATATGCTACCTGCTCAAAAAAGACGGGGGCTATATGCAGCTCTCCAATGTCATCGGTTACTTCAAAACATTTTTGAACGAACACCCGTCAGAAGCGCTCATCATGCTTGTGTCACGAGGCAACGACGAGGCTACCGACGAAAGTGTTACGACGGCTTTTGCCAATGTTATGGGCAATAACTCCGATCTGTTCTATACGTCGAGCCATGTCCCCACACTGAACGAGGTGCGCGGAAAGATCGTCCTGCTGCGTCGATTTAAACTCGCCGGCGACAGCGTAGACGGCCACACGTGGGGCCTCGACCTCACCGAATGGGATGACAAGATCAAGGCGCATTCCGGAAAGTCCATGTGCCTCGTGAAATACGAGCAAGGCTTTGAGGCTGCGGGCAATACGGGCGACAAAGAGCCCTATAGCACAGCGGTATATGCCCAAGACCATTACAACTGCACGGGATCCAGTAAGATCGACTGGGTCGATATGGCCCTGAAGGCAGCGTCCGAGTTCGAGCGCAGCACCGTAGATATCACTGCCGCGGACGGGACAACGGTGCAGGCAACGGAGCGCTGCTGGTTTATCAACTACACTAGCTGCACGCAAAACAACCCTTTTACCGCAGCGCGAGTGGTCAACGAGCACCTGTACAAGAGCTCGTATATAAACAATACCGGAGTTGAGGGCACAAAAGAGAACTGCTGTAAGCACATTGGCATCATCGCGTCCGACTTTGTTGACGCGGCACTGGCACGGAGCATCTACCAGCGCAATTACGATACGGAGCACAAGCAGGCAGCTTCGTGCTACCTCCCAGCCCGCATGCGCATGACGTATGGCGACTCGTTGAGCGATGCCTCACTCCAGGATGGAAAGACCGTTGGCGAGGGTCATTTCCGCCTTGTCGACAGCAGTAACGTACTCAACGTGGCGGCTTCGGGCCATACGTTTGCCATCGAATACGTTGATGTCGATGCCTTGGGCAACGAGACCGTTACGGGGCTGCAGGGTTCCGTGCCCATCGATATCGACCCGCGCGCGCTGACGCCCCATTTTGAGGGGCTTGAAGGCCTTAAGGCCGGCGAAGACGTGCGCGCCAAGATTGCGGCATCACTCGAGGGCAAGCTCGAAACCGATGCCTGCACGGCCCAGCTCGAGTTTGTGCACGACGCGGACGGCGCTCCGGGCACGGCAATGGCCGAGGGCGAAACATTTGCCGCAGGAACGTACTGGGTGCGCGTGAACGGTCTCTTGGGCGACGCGGCGCAGAACTACACGCTCGCCAGCGACGGAGCCGCAAGCTTTACCGTAGCGGCCTCGGGCAGTGCGGGCGGCACCGGCAGCGGCACGGGTTCCAACGCAGGCGGCGCCGACAAGAACGGCGGCGGCAACAAGAGCAAGGGCTCGACCGGAAAACTCGCCGACACGGGCGACGGCTCTGGTATCGCCGCCGGACTCGCCGCCGCCGCTGTGGCGACGACGGTCGCCGGCGCAGCAATGCTTGCCAGTGACCGCGAAAACAACGAAGGCGCTAGCGAATAGGCAAGCCGACCCTTTTGGACACATCGACCCGACGAGGGGCGCAGGACACCGTTCTGTGCCCCCAATTTTTACCTTGGCCCGAACGCCGCCATAGGCTACATCACCATATTCAGCACGTTAACAAACTCCTGGGCCTTCGCACGGCTGCTCAGGCTAAAGACGCAAGCAGTCAACAGCCTGTTACGCAGAAAAACATCGCGGCCTTTGATTCTATTGACGCCCGTGATGTCCTTAAGGTAGACAATCTCGGTGTGCTTGCCGCCGAAAGTGCCCTTCTTGAGCACCTCGATACGGTTAGGGTAGATCTTGACGTCTTTAAACCTACCCGAACCCTTGTCCTGAAACAGCAAGGTGTTGTTGTCCATGCGTGTCACTCCCATGGGGTTCGCTAAAACTGCCTCTATGGTCACATTTTAGTCACTGCAAGGCTCCCATGCGAAGGTGCCAGACAGCACAGCAATTCGTGTCCGCGCGAGGCTTTAAACTAAATGCGATAAAGATGCATTCCATAAGAGGAAAGTGGGGCGACAGTGATGGGCGAACTGGTAAACCGTGGAGAATCGGCAATCGTGCCAGAAGTTTTTTACAAGCAGGTTTCCTCGATTCTCAACGCCGCTCGCGACAAGGCCTATACCGCCGTTAACTTTGCGATGGTTGAGGCATATTGGGAGATTGGCAAGAGCATTGTTGATGAGCAGGGCGGAGAGGAGCGCGCCAAGTATGGAGAGGCGCTGCTCAAGGCCCTCGCAATCAGACTTACCAAGGATTTTGGTAAAGGTTTTGAAGCAAGAGAGCTGCGCAAAATGCGCCAGTTCTATCTTGCATTTCCAATTCGGGACTCACTGCGTCCCGAATTGAGCTGGACACATTACCGCAGGTTAATACGCATTCCTGACCCCGAAGCTCGCACCTGGTACATGAACGAATGCGCCGACTCTCGCTGGAGCACGCGCCAGCTCGAACGCCAGATCAACACCATGTTCCGCGAGCGCCTGCTTGCCAGCAAGGACAAGGAGGCCGTCACCCAGGAAATCCAAGAGAGCGCCCCGGCTCGTCGCCCCGAGGATATCATCCGCGATCCATATGTACTGGAGTTTTTAGGTTTCTCGGACGATACTGCGTTTCGCGAGAGCGATCTAGAGCAGGCGCTCATCACACATCTTCAGAAGTTCCTGCTGGAGCTTGGCCGTGGCTTCGCTTTCGAGGCGCGCCAAAAGCGCATCACCTTTGATGGGCGCCATTTCTATATTGACCTTGTTTTTTACAACTATCTGATGCGCTGCTTCGTGCTCATCGACCTTAAGACCGATGACCTTACGCATCAGGACCTGGGCCAGATGCAAATGTATGTGAACTACTACACGCGTGAGCTCATGAACGAAGGCGACAATCCGCCCATAGGCATCGTGCTCTGCGCGGACAAAAGCGATTCGATCGTCGAGTACACGCTGCCCGAAGACAACGACCAGGTGTTTGCCGCCAAATACCTGCCGTATCTTCCAAGCAAGGAAGAGCTGGCGCGCGAGCTGAGTGCCGAGTACCGCGCCATCAACGAAGCGACCAATGGCGAAACGCAAGGGTAGCAGCACGTTGCGACCGAAACGCCCGCACGCCTGTGAGCCGTCCCGCGCTGCACTTCCCTACTTCCCAAATATCGCAGCGAACAATCCCTTGCGTTTGGGCTTTTCTTCTCGGTAAGAACCCTCGGCGACCGCTGCCACCTGATGCTGCTGCTCGCCGCCTCCACGGCGCACAATCTGGTATAGGAACGGCGATTTAACGTATTTGACCTCGATGGGCGTGGCGTGTACGGTGCTCTCGCCGGACAGATGCAGGCTCGGGTTGAGCGGTGCCACGATATGCGTCTCGCGCTTGTCGCTAAACACCACCGCGGCCGCACGACCCGTCTGGCCGTTCACGGCAATGCGCACCTGCTCGCCATCGCGACTGTCCGTCGCCGGACGATCGACAAAGTACACCGGCACCATAACTAGGCCGTCCTTGTGCTTGCGGGCCTTGCGCGCCCAGGTGCGGATGCTCTTTTTATTGAGCCCCAGTACAGCCTCGGCGTCGTTGCCCGCAACGTCGAGCGCCAGCTTATCAATAACCACCTGGTCCTTGGTAGACGCATCGACGGAGACGACGCGAAAGTCGCCTTCCTGCATGGCGGGATCGAACGGACCGACCTTGGCAAAGTCCCACGGCTCCAAAATGCCCATAAGGCGAACATCCAGATAGTTTGCCCGCGGATACGCCCAGTCGAGCACCTCGTAGTACACCAGGGTTTCCTTGCTCAGGCCCTTGCCCGGGAAGCTCGCCATCATACGCAGGTCCGCCAGCGCCATGGGGAAATAGAAGAGCATCATGTCGTTTTGGATCGCGTCTTCCACGTCGTGCCCGGCAAAGGCATCCGGGTACTGGCGCACCAGCTGCAGCGCGTTGGCACGTGCCTGCTGCGGCGAAATTTCGCAGGGAATACCCTGCTCCGGCACATACTCCGCACCCACGCCCATGGTCAGACGTTTGCTAAACGTACCGGGCTTGAGCAAGTCGGCAATGCCGATCTTGTTGCCGCAGGACGGGCACTCAAACACACGCTGCGTTGACTCGCCCTCAAAGGACGCGCCGCAGAAGGGGCAGGGAATGCTCACGTGCGTGGCTTCTTGGAACTCCTGCGCCGTGCCGCGGTCCTCCCATAGCAGATGCTCCAGAACCGACTGATTGCGCCAGTGCGAATTAAAGAAATACCAGTCCGGGTCCTCCGGGCGCTCGAGCTGCGACACATGGGTGAGCTTAAGTAGCCCATCGACAACCGTCAGCGGCGCATGGCGAATGCCCAAAGCGCTCTTGGGCTCCCCGCATCGGCCTGCCACAGAACGACCGTGCCGCAATAGGCGCACTCAAAGCTGCGTTTAGCCTGGTGTGAGTACATAGGGCCGCCGCAGTTTTGGCATTTAATGGCAAACATCTCGTCCATGGAAACGTCCTCCTTTGCACAGGGGCTGTCGACATTAAGTATGTCGAGCAAACTGGCACATGCCCATACCCATGTGGCCCAAAATGGACCACCCAGGCAGACGGGAAGGCCTGCTCGTTAGCGCGGGCAGACCATTGCTGCATTTTCTGAGCACCGGCGCACGGTGCGCCCATGCGAGCTACACTATCCCCTTAAACATGATTGTGAGGACGACCGCTATGCTATTTGTAAATCGGCTGGTACATACGCTTGTTCCCGGCAGCGAGGGCGAGCCGGTCGATGCCTCCTGCCGCACCAACGCGGGCTTCGCCGCAAGCCTCATCTGCATTGGCCTCAACATCACCCTGTGCCTGGCCAAGGGCATCGCAGGCCTGCTCGCCGGCTCCGTCTCCCTCATCGCCGACGCTTTCAACAACCTCTCCGATGCCTCGAGCAACATCGTGAGCCTGCTCGGGTTCCGCCTTGCCAGCCGCCCTGCAGACGAAGGCCACCCCTATGGCCACGGCCGCTACGAGTACCTAGCCGGCTTGTTTGTCGCCGTCCTGGTTTGCGCCGTCGGCATCAACCTGATCCTCGAGTCGGTCACTAAGATCATCAAGCCCTCCCCCACCGCCTACACACTGGTCTCCATGGCCGCCCTTATCCTGTCCATGCTCGTCAAATTCTGGATGGCGGCGTTCAACCGCACTCTGGGCAACCGCATCGATTCCGAGACGCTCATCGCCACGGCGCAGGATTCCAAAAACGATGTCATCACCTCGGGATCGGTTTTGGCGGCGGCGCTTATCTCGCAAACAACCGGCTTTGACCTCGACGGCTGGGCGGGTCTGGGCGTGGGCGTCTTCATCTGCATCAGTGGCATGGGCCTGGTGCGCGACGCCATCAGCCCGTTGCTGGGGCAAGCGCCCGACCCCAAGCTCGTCCAGGCAATCCGCGACAAGATCATGTCCTATCCGCAGGTCTTGGGCACACACGACCTGATGGTGCACGACTACGGCCCCGGTCGTCAGTTTGCCAGCGCCCACGTGGAGATGCCCGGCGAGGGCGACGCGTTTGAACATCACGAGATCCTGGACACCATCGAGCACGACATCAAGCGCCAGATGGGCATTGGCATCACGCTGCACTGCGACCCCATCGCGACAACCGGCGACGATCTGCGCGGCTGGGTCAAGCGCGGCGTCATGCAGATCGACCCCGCGCTTTCCATCCACGACCTTCACGAACACGATGGCTTTGTGTCATTTGACCTGGTGCGTCCCGACGGCTTTGACATATCCGACGAGGAGCTGCTGGAGCTCGTCACGCACATCGTGCACGAGCGCCGGCCCAATGCCTCGTGCGTCGTCACATTTGACTCGGGCTTCAGCTCGCCCGAGCGTCCGGCCGAGCAGCTGTAGCCCGCTTAACAGCTAGTTTCCCTGAGCGCCCGAGATGCCGTTTTGCAGAGCGTTCCAGGCATCCGTCGCCATGCCGCCCAAGTTCTGAGCGGTGTCGCCCAGGTTCTGGGCCGTGTCGCCCAGCTCTTGGGCCTTATCCCCAAGCTCCTGTGCCTTGTTGCTCAAGTCCTCCAGCGTATTGGAACTCGAGCTGTCGGTACCGCTTTGGCCGTCGGGCGAGTTGCCCGAGCTATTCTTGTGCGTGAGTTGAATTTCGAGGTTGCCGCTGTCGTTATAGTAGGCAGAAGTAACGACCCAGTTGGCATCGATGACGGGCGTTGAGCCATCATCGGTCAGGACCACGGCATTCGAAAGATCGGCGCCGCGCGACTTGAGGAGCTTCTTGGCGTTGGACCAGTACTGCCCCGGGATATCGCTCAGATCGACGGTGCTGGACTGGGTAGTCTCGGTCTGCTCGGCAGCGGTATCGGCCGTTGAGCTCCCTCGCTTGTTGAGCATGCCCGACACAATGGCAAACACAACCGACAGCGCAAAGAAGATCGCCAGCACGATGAGGATCTTCTTGATCACGCTCGACGAACGCGACGGCTTCTTCTCCTCGTCCTCGCCATATTGCGGAATCGACTTGGGGTACTCGCGATGCGGCTCGCGCGACTCGTAGCGAGGCTGCGCCGTGCGAGGCATATACGTCGTCTGCTGAGGCTGCGGAATAGGATTCTGCGGCAGGTCATCATAGGAATTCGGCGTCGAGGCGGCATAAGAATCCTGCGCCGTGTCGCCATAGCCCATAACCCGGGTGGGCTCGGCAGAAGGCTGCGTCGCGGCGGGGTCGGTATAACCGCGGTTGGGAACAACGCGGGTCGCATCGGCGCTATCGCCAGCCTGCGCGGAACCGTAGCCGCCCATCACGGTTGTCTTGTCCTGATCCATGCAACGATTCCTTTCCGTCGCGCGTGAGCATCACGTTATCCATGCATTCTACCCGCGCAAAAGCCTATGATGGGCAAAGCCCGTCGGTATCTACAAGACATGCGCGACAGGCGGCAACAAGCGAATCGAGGAACGTCATGGCAAAAAGCAAGCTCATCAAAGACACGACGCGTGCCGAGCGCGAGGAAATCATCAAGCTGGCACTCGCCGGCTGCGGCAACGGCAGCTGCGATAACTGCGGCAGTTGCAGCCTGGGGGCTGGCGACCCATACGGCACCTACCAGCCCTACATTGACGGCGAGATGGAAATCGCCGACATCAACATGATGGTCGCCGAGCGCAACGCCAAACTCTTCGGCCTCCAGCGCGGCTAGAAAACAAAAGCCCCGCCGGGCCTTGGGAGCGCGACGGGGCGGGCAAGCAGCTATGGGCAACAGGCTTAGAACAGGCCGGTGATGTTGCCGTCGTTGTCGACGTCGATGTTCTCGGCCGCGGGAACCTTGGGCAGGCCCGGCATGGTCAGGACGCTACCGGTCAGCGCGACCACGAAGTGGGCGCCGGCGGAAACCTTGAGCTCGCGCACGGTGATGCGGAAGCCCTCAGGGGCACCCAACGCCTTGGCGTTGTCGCTAAAGCTGTACTGCGTCTTGGCCACGCACACCGGCAGGTTGCCAAAGCCGTTCTCGCGCAGCTCTGCGAGCTGACGCTTGGCGGCCGGCGTAAAGTCGACGCCGTCGGCGCGGTAGACCTTGGTGGCAACGGCCTCGAGGGCGTCGGCCACATCGGCACCGTCCTCATAGGCAAACTTGAGCTCACTCGGCTGCTCGATCAGGCGCATGACCTCATCGGCCAAGTCGAGTGCGCCCTCGCCGCCCTTGGCCCAGACCTCGGACAGCTTAACGTTGACGCCGAGCTTCTGGCACTCGGACTCGATAAGCTCGAGCTCGGCCTCGGTGTCCGTCGGGAAGCGGTTGATGGCGACCACGCAGGGCAGACCGTAGACGTTCTGAATGTTGTCGACGTGGCGCAGCAGGTTGGGCATGCCGGCCTTGAGGGCCTCGAGGTTCTCCTCGTTGAGGTCGGCCTTGGCGACACCACCGTTGTACTTAAGCGCGCGGGCAGTGGCAACGACCACGACAGCGCTGGGGCGAACGCCCGTCATGCGGCACTTGATGTCGAGGAACTTCTCGGCACCCAGGTCGGCGCCGAAACCGGCCTCGGTAATCGCGACGTCGCCAAAGCGCATGGCCATGCGGGTGGCCATGATGGAGTTGCAGCCGTGGGCAATATTGGCGAAGGGACCGCCGTGGACAAACGCGGGCGTACCCTCGAGCGTCTGCACCAGATTGGGCTTGAGCGCATCCTTGAGCAGTGCGGCCATAGCTCCCTGGGCCTTAAGGTCGCGTGCGCGGACGGGCTCGCCGGCATAGCTGTAGCCGACAACGATCTCGCCCAAGCGCTCCTTAAGATCGTTGATGCTCGTGGACAGGCACAAGATCGCCATGACCTCGGAGGCAACGGTGATATCGAAGCCGTCCTCGCGCGGCACGCCCTGGGCCTTGCCGCCAATGCCGTCGATAACATGGCGCAGCTGACGGTCGTTCATATCGACAACACGCTTCCAGGTGATGCGCTTGACGTCGATACCGAGCTGGTTGCCTTGCTGAATATGGTTGTCGAGCATGGCTGCCAGCAGGTTGTTGGCGGCACCGATGGCATGGAAGTCGCCGGTAAAGTGCAGGTTGATGTCCTCCATGGGGATGACCTGGGCCCAACCGCCACCGGCGGCACCGCCCTTCACGCCAAACACGGGACCGAGCGAAGGCTCGCGCAGGGCCACGGCGCTCTTAACGCCGCGACGACGAAGACCGTCGGCCAGGCCGATGGTCGTGGTGGTCTTACCCTCGCCTGCGGGCGTGGGATTGATAGCGGTCACGAGGACAAGCTTGGCCTGGTGATCAGTTGGCTCATTGAGCAGGGAATAGTCGACCTTTGCCTTGTCAAAGCCGTACGGAATCAGATGCTTAACGTCGACGCCGGCGTTCTTGGCCACCTCGGTAATAGGCAGCGGCGTAACAGAACGTGCGATTTCGATGTCAGTAGGCATGGGCGGTCCTTTCGTTACCGGATGAGAAAAAGACCAATCCAGCATAGCACGCGCGCGCAATAGTAAAACGCCCGTAACCGACGAACGGCGATATGTTTACCCGATGCCCAGCGATAGCTTGCAAACCCGTCCTAAATGGTCGGTTCAATACCCAAATGCTCGAATGTGCGCAGGGTTGCCTGGCGACCCTGCGGTGTGCGAATCATCAATCCACATTGCAGCAGATAGGGCTCGTAGACATCCTCGAGCGTACCCGGGTCCTCGCCCACCGCACTGGCAAGCGTGGTCAAGCCAACGGCACGGCCGGAGAAGGTCTTGGCAAGCGTCTCCAAGATTCGAATGTCCATCCAGTCCAGACCAAGCTCATCGATCTCAAAGAACTCGAGCGCCTGGCGGCAGATATCGAGCTCGATGGGACCGTTGCCGCGCACCTGCGCATAGTCGCGCACGCGCTTGAGCAGACGGTTGGCAAGACGCGGCGTACCGCGCGAGCGCGAGCCGATCTCGAGCGCGCTGGGATGGTCGATCGTCACGCCCAGGATGGTTGCCGAGCGCGTCACGATCTGGGCGAGCTCCTCAACGGTGTAGTAATCCAGACGATACGAAATGCCAAAACGGTCGCGTAGCGGGCCGGTCAACATGCCCGAGCGAGTCGTTGCCGCCACCAGCGTGAACTTGGGGATATCCAGGCGAATCGAGCGCGCAGCCGGACCCTTGCCGATCACGATATCGAGCGCAAAGTCCTCCATCGCAGGATACAGAACTTCCTCGACCGAGCGGTTGAGGCGGTGAATCTCGTCGATAAACAGCACGTCACCCGGCTGCAAGTTAGTCAGGATAGCCGCCAGGTCACCGGTACGCGCGATGGCCGGGCCACTCGTCGTCTTGATCTGAGCGCCCAGCTCGTTGGCGATAACCGTAGCCAGCGTGGTCTTGCCCAGGCCCGGAGGACCCGAGAAGATCACGTGGTCGAGCGTCTCGCCACGGCTCTGTGCCGCTTCGATCAACACGCGCAGGCTCTGCTTGATGTGCTCCTGGCCACAGTAGTCGTCCAGGCGCTGGGGGCGCAAAGTGCGGTCGACATCGAGGTCCTCGGGCGTCAGCTCCGAGCCCACCATGCGCTCGCCGTGCGCCATGGATGCCGCCGGCGAGTTGCCGGGCGTCGCCCACAGGTCCTGAGAGTCATCGGCTTCCCACATCACGCATCCATTCCGAGTCGCTTAAGCGCCGCGCCGAGCAGATCCTCGACACGCATATCCTGCCCATCATACCCGCTCAGGGCAACATCGGTCTCCTGCGGGCTAAAGCCCATGGAAAGGAGCGCCGCACGGGCGTCATCGATCGCCGAAGGAGCAGCGGCGGGAACCGGCATCGCAACCTGGCCGGGAATCACGTCGACCGGCACAAAGCCCTTGTCCTTGGCAAAGGTGCTCTTGAGCTCCAGGATCAGACGCTGCGCGGTCTTTTTGCCTACACCGGGAACCTTGGCCATGCCCTTGTCATCCTCGGCCATTACCAGGGAATACAGCTGTCCCACGGTATAGGTAGAGAGCACGGCAAGCGCCAGGCGCGGACCGACGCCCGAGACGGACACGAGCCGATCGAACATCGTGCGCTCGTCCTTGGAGGCAAAACCAAAGAGCGTCATGGCGTCCTCACGCACCTGCATGCGCGTATAGAGGCGAACCTCGCCGCCGGGTGTAGGCAGCGTGGCGGCAGTGCTACCCGAGATGCCGAGCTCAAAGCCCACGCCCGATACATCGACGACGGCCGAGCTCATCGTGGCCTCGACGAGCGTTCCATGGAGCTGGGAAATCATCAGTATCCGGTTCCTCTCTGTTGATAGAACTCGCCGCCGGTAAGCGCCCGGGTGCGGCTGAGGTTAACGTGGCAGATGGCGCAAGCCAGGGCATCGGCGGCATGGTCGGGATGCGGGTCGTGATCGAGCTGTGTGAGCGTACGCACCATGTAGGCGACCTGCCGTTTGTCCGCGGCACCGGTGCCCACCACAGCCTGCTTGATCTGCATAGGCGTGTACTCGCCAATCTCGAGCGCACATTCCGAAAGCGCCACGAGTGCAGCACCGCGGGCATGCGCCGTAGGGATGGCCGAGCGAACGTTAGCGCCAAAGTAAATGCTCTCGATAGCAGCGGTATCGGGTCGATAACGCTCCACGACACCCTTGAGGTCGCGGGCGATATGCGACAGGCGCACCGCGAGCGGGCTTCCGGCACTGGTCTCAATACAACCGTAGGCACGGCAGCGAACCTCTCCGCGCCGTTCCTCGATAATCCCCCAACCCGTATGGGCCAAACCGGGGTCGATACCCAAAATGACCAAGCCAACCTCCCCTCGTCTTTTGCCAAGCACAAGGCAAGGCCCCGCGCATCATTCACGAACGTCTGTTCTAGAATAACACAACGGGGCCAAGACGCTTAGTTGAAGTATCGGGGTTGGGAGCGAATCCCATCCCTTAGTTAGTTTTGGCTGAAGAATGGGAACTGCCTCGGATCAACCGGCGGATGCGGCATCGGCGCGCCCTGGGGCCCACCCTGCGGGCCACCCTGGCCGCCCATCATCTTTTCGATGGCGTCCTGGACCTCGCCCTCAAACTTTTTCATGCCCTCATGCAGGCGACGCTGGCCGTCCTCGGAGCGCAGCTCCTCCATCTGCTCGGGCGAAATACCCAACAGCTCGCCCAGTATGCCCATCATCTCACCACGCATACGGTCACTCGTATCTTCGTCGGCAAAGCGGCGCACCTCGGCACGCGCCAGCGAATCGACCGTCATGCGCTCTTTACCGCTCAGGCCAAGATCGGACCACGCGAGCATGTACGGCCAGGCGCGCTCGACAAACGAACGGGCCGAGACGATCGGCGCCGTCGGCAGCATGCGGCGAGCCGTCTCTCCCTGGCGCACGAGCATCAGCAGCAACGAGCAAGCCTCGGGCTTGCCGGCGGCCATTGGGATGTCGTCGAAGGGTCGGTTGCGGTCCACGTGCGACTCGAGCGTGCCATCGACCTCGCCCGGCTCAAGCCCGCCGAGCAGCTGCGCCGCGCGGTCGAGCATGTCGACCGGACCGTCGAGCGTCGAAAGCGCCTGCGCCAGCACGCGCTCCATGCAATCCTCCACCGCGTTGAGCGTCACGAGCTCCTGCGGCACCACGGCAGACGTACGGTTGCGTACGCGCGCCACAAACTCGAGGGTCGACAGATACACATCGCCAAAGGGAGCGTAATCGCCCTGGTAGCCACCGCAAAGCGCCGGTGCCGCCAACGCGTACTCGGTCTTGGAAAGCGGGCTCAACGCCATCGCACCCAACTCGAGCGCCGTGTCCTCCAGCATGAGGCCCAGCGTGCGAGAGCGCAGGCGCTCGGCGTCGCCCGCCGACACATCGCGGTCGAGCACACGCGCGGCATCCGGTGCATCGCGCTCAACCGTGCGAATATGCAGGCGCTCGGCAATGGCACGAACGGCGGCACAACGGGCGGCCTCGGCATCTTCCTGCGCCGGCGTAAAGATGCGGTTGCGTCCCAGCACCAGGCCGACCACATTGCGCGGACCCAGGGCGTCGACGGCAAGCGCCGCAAGCAGGGACGACGGCAAGTCGCCCTCGAGCGCCACCACGGCGCGCGACGTACCGCGGGCGCGGACATTATCGCGAACGGCGAGCACCAGCGCCTGCCACAGCCATTCCTCGGAGCGAAACTCGGGCAGCTCGTGGTCCTCCAAGGCATCGAGCATCACGCCGCGCTGGATCTCCTGAACCAGTAGGCTCTCCTCAAAACACGGCGCTTGGGCCACCACGCGGCCGCAGTCGTCGAGCACAAACGAGCCGCCGGTATACACCGATTCGTCGTACGCACCGACCGGCGCCATGCAGGCAAACCACACGCTGCGCTTGGAGGCGATCTTGCGGTAGGCACCGCTGTGAACGGCGGCAATGGCGGCCGTCTCGCGGTCGGACATATCAAACGCGTTGAACTGAAAATAGGCGATGAGGTCGACGCCGGTCGGCAGCATCTCGAGCTCGCGGTCCAGGTCGAAGATCACCGCGATGCGCACGCCGTCCACGTCGAACACCGGCGGAGCCCAACGCGCGTCGTTGCTCTCGCCACGCTGCAGGGCAATGCTCGCACGCGCGGGTACCACGCGACCGTCCTTGAGCATCATATAGTCGAGCAGGGGCTGGCCCTCAAACGAAACCGCCGCGGGCACGATGCAGATCATATCGAGCTCTTGGATACGCTCGGCGACGCCGGTCAAGCCGGCAAGTATGTCGTGCTCAAAGTCGGCAGCGCCCACCAGGCCGCCGGGCAGGGCTCCCATAAAGAGCGGAGCCGGCACGCACAGCACGCGCGCACCGCGCTCGTGGGCCAGGCGCGCCTGGTCCTCGATGCGACCGCAGATACCCTCAATATCACCCAGGCGCATATCGATCTGTGCAAGTGCGAGCTTCATGGCTCAGCCCTTTCCGTCGTAAACCATCGTTGTCGTAGTAAAAGCGCCGGCCGCATGATGCAGTCGGCGCTCGCATGTGCATATGCTAGCTATGATACCCCGAGCGGGGGCGCGCTCCTAGAACGTCGCGGACCACAGCCCATGCAGGTTGCAATAGGCATAGACGGTACCGGTCTTGGAGCCGCCGGCAAAAAACGTCGCGGGCTTCATGCCGGGCTGGAGGTAATGGACCTCCAGACGGCCCTCGGCCTCAAGGGCGATCCACTCGATGTAGTGCTCGGGCGCCATAGGATGCTCGACCGAGCCCACGCGTGCGCGAATCACATGACCGTCGCGCTCGCTCTCGACGACCGGCACGTGCTTTTCGTGCGCCGCGTCCTCGGTGTTCGCGGTCAGCTCCGTGCAGCCGGCAGGGGTCGCAACGTCGTCGCCAAGGGCGGCAATGAGCTTGCCATCGGGGTCCTTAAAGAATTTCGCCATGATGTTCTCCTTTGCTGATGTGCCAATGTTCTCGATGGTTCTTATGCCCAAAGGCAGGCGAACCATCCACGGCATGGCAAATGAACACATAACGAGCGAGGCTAGCGCCCGGGGTCAGAGCGCGCCGGCAACCCGGAGCCGTCTCAACAGCCCCGGTTGCCATCTGCGCAGCTAGCGTCCGTCGCCGCCCAGCAGCGCCAAAACATCTTCGCGGGTAAACAGCGCCGAGGAGATGCCGTCGCCGCCGAGCACGCTGTTGACTAGGTCGCGCTTGGACTCCTGCATCTGCATAATGCGCTCCTCGATCGTGTCCTTGGCGATGAGCTTGTACACGGTCACGGTATGTTGCTGGCCAATACGGTGCGCGCGGTCGGTTGCCTGGTCCTGCGCGGCCACGTTCCACCACGGGTCATAGTGAATGACCACGTCGGCCGCCGTCAGGTTGAGGCCCACGCCGCCCGCCTTGAGCGAAATCAAAAAGACCGGCACCTCGCCAGCTTGGAACTGCGCAACCATCTTGGCGCGGCTCTCCTTGGACGATGCGCCCGTGAGCTTAAGAAAGCCGATGTCCTCCTTGGCCAGGCGCTGGCCGATGATATCGAGCATGCCCGTAAACTGGCTAAACAGCAGAATGCGATGACCGCCGTCGAGCGCGCCGTGCACGAGTTCCATGCAAGCATCGAGCTTGGCGCTCCCCGCCTTGTAGTCCTCGTAGTGCAGATGCGGGTCGCAGCAGATCTGGCGCAGCTTAGTGAGCTCGGCGAGCACCTTGAGCTTGTCCTTCTTAAACTCGCTGGCTTCGCGATGCTGCACCTGCTGGGCAATGCGGTCCTGGTTGGCCAGATAGAGCTTGCGCTGCTCGCCGGTGAGCTGCGCCATGACGGTGTCCTCGATCTTCTCGGGCAGGTCGGCCACCACGTCTTCCTTAACGCGGCGCAGCACAAACGGCGACACGAGCGCTTGCAGGCGAGCGGCGCTATCGCCCTCGGCGTGTTCGACCGGGCTCTCAAAGCGCTTGGCAAACGACTCGCGCGTGCCCAAAAGGCCCGGCATCAAAAAGTCGAAGATGCTCCAGAGTTCGGACAGGCGGTTTTCGATGGGCGTGCCCGTCAGGGCAAAGCGCACGCCGGCGGGCAGGCGCTTGGCGGCGCGTGCCACCTGGGTGAGCGGGTTTTTAATGTACTGGGCCTCATCGAGCACCACGCGGGCAAAGTCCTGCTCGGCATACTCGTCGATATCGCGACGCATGAGGTCATACGAGGTCACGACCACGTTATGCTCGGCGGCCCCGGCTATCTGCACGCGGCGCTGCGCCTTGGCGCCCACGATGGCGCACACATCGAGCGACGGGGCAAAGCGCTCCAGCTCGGCAGTCCAGTTGTACACGAGCGATGCCGGGCATACCACGAGTGTGGGCTTGGTATCCCCCGCCTCCACGCGCGCCAGGATATGCGCGATCATCTGCAGTGTTTTGCCCAGGCCCATATCGTCGGCCAAGATGCCGCCGAGGCCCAGATGCTCGAGCGAGCCGAGCCACTGGTAGCCATCGACCTGGTAGCCACGCAGCGTGGCCTTAAGAGATGCCGGCACCGTAAAGTCCATCTTGCCGAGCGTATCCAGGCGCTCGACGGTGCGGCGGAACGCGGCATCGCGATCGGCCTCGAGCGCAGGCGTGCGCGTGAGCATGCTATCGACAAACAGGGTGCTCGATGCGGGAAGCGACACGCCGTCGAGCAGGTCGACGGCATCGACGCCCAGGTCCTCGGCAAGGCCAAACGCGGCGCGGGCGCCCTCGTCCAGGCGCACGATGTCGCCGGAGGTCAGGCGCGCAAACGTCTGGTGGCGCTTGTACGAGTCCAGGTAGATGGCAAGGTCCGCGGCTGAAAGCCCGCTTGCACCCAACTCGACGTCGAGCAAGTTGCTTTTGACCGTCGCGCACACCGAAAGCTTGGGCGCAGGACGTACCGAGATCTGGCGCAGGCGGTCGCTGAGCATGACCTCGCCCAGCTCAGACAGCACAGACAGGCCCTCGGTCAGCAGGCGGAACAGACTCTCGTCATCGCGCTCCTCAAACGCCAGGCCGCCCTCGTAGTAATCGAAGTACATGGCAGCCGTGTCCATAACGCGAAACTCCGCTACCACGTCGCGGGGCGGCACGCCGGGGCGCTGGTCCTCGAAGGGGCTTCCCGGAGCACCCAGGCTAAAGAGATCTGCCGACCAATCGCCGTAGGCGACCGAGATCTCGCAGGTCACAAGCCCGTCACTGACACCGATTGACATTGCAAAGCTCGGCTCGGGCGCCACGGTGTCGAGCACGGCAGGAGCGGTGAGGTCGGTGCATTCGCGCAGCACGGGCAGCGCCATGCGGCAGAACTCGCCCACCTGTTCGGCGGCGATATGGACCGGCGTGCGGCAAGGCAGCAGACGCGAAAGGAATGGCGCGGCATGCTGAGCAAACGCCGCATCGGCACGGCGCGCGCGATGCGTATCGATCAGATAGGCAACGTCGCCCGAGGCAAAACAGTACGCATCGGCGGGCAGGCGCAGGTCATAGCTGCCGCCGGCCGCCGGCGCAATCTTGGCGGCAAGGAGCGGCGGGCGTTTTGCCGAGGCCTCGTCCTCCCCCTCCGGTGCCGACTCAACCGCCACCTCGTAGGAACGATGCGTCGTCGTCCCCCGTGACCAGGCGGGCTCAAAGGAGATGGTCCGGCCGCGCAGCAGGTCCAGCATGTATACGATGTCATGCTCGGACAGGGGCAACTGGCGCTCGGCGACAAAACCGCTGCGTGCAAAGTCGTACGACGCCGAGCGCGACCTCGTGATGTCGTAAAGATAGGCAACCGTCGTCGCAACAAGGTCGAGCAGGCGCACAGAAACCTCGTCAAAAGCCTCGGGCGTATGGAGAAACGTGAGCTTCTTGCCGTACGAGAACGTGCCCCCGCGCACGTAGGCGCCGGCCATACCGTCGATGTCCTTGACCACGTAGGACACCGAGCCGCAGCGGATACGCAGCTCGAGCGCCCAACTAAAGCGGTCGGCAAACAGCGGATTGTAGTACGTCACCAGCGAGGGCTCCAATACCGCCTTGGGGGCATCGGGGTCGACGGTGGCGACGAGCTTGCGGCGCATGCCCGCCAACTCATCCATGCGCGCGTCCGAAAGATCGGAGAGCGCTTTCATGAGGCTCGGGCTCGTGGGGACCGGTGCCGGGAAGGGGAAGTTGGGGTTGACCGCCGGCGTGGCGGATGCGGGACGCGCGGGTTGCTTGGGCGGCGCCGTAAACGTGCGGACCGGCGTGCGCAGGCCCTCGACGCACTCGATGCCGCTCGCATCCAGATACGCCAGTGCCGTGGCGATGGCGTGTTTGCACATGCCGGGGTAGCGGTAGGCGGCGGGGCAATCGCAGTCGTAGTCGATAACCTCGCGCTCGTCCATGTCGAGCGCCACATGCGTCTTGTACAGGTCGCCGCGCGAACCGCGCACCGTACCCTCGACCGTCACGCTCTTGGAGAAGCGCGAGCCGGAGTCCTCAAACGACAGCACGGCGCCGTTGAGCATGAGCGAACGTCCCTTCATAAAGGTGCCGCTCAGCGCCGCTTCCTTACGAAGCGCCTGCACAAACGTCCCCAGTGCCATCACTTCCTCCAATCAACCCGCCAAATGATTTTTCTGGGACGGGGATGAAAAAAAATCATTCCCGTCCCAGAAAGACAGCCCCGTTATGCATCACCCAAAATGATTTTTTAATCCCCGTCCCAGAAAAATCATTTTAGATCACCGTTACCCTGCCCTGGTTACCCACAATCGCCTTGGCCTCGGCCAGCAGCGGAATCGAGCGCGCGTTGACCCTGGCCGGTACCTCGGCGCGCAGCACGCGCCCGTCCACCTGCTCAATGAAGATCTCCACGCGATCGCCACCCGGGTTAGCGGTGAGCACCGTGGCCAGGCGCGCCATATTGCCCTGGCTAAAGCGGCTGTTGGGCACCATGACCTCAAACACCTTGGGCTTGTTATTCTCCTCGTTGAGCTCCAGCGGCACAATCTCCTGCGCGATGATCTGGTCACCGCGGTCCGAGCGCTCGAGCTTGCCCTTGATGCGCACAAAGGCGTCGGACAGCTGCGCGCCTGTCTCGGGATCGACCTCGCCGTACAGGTACCCCTCGGCCTCCTTGTAGGTCTTGGGGAACACCACGACGGTGGCCTCTCCTTCCATGTCCTCGAGCTGCACGATGCCCATGGGGTCGCCGTTTTTGGTCACGCGCTTGGACACGCTCGAGACCATACCGGCCCACCACAGCGCCTTGCCCTCGGGAATCTCCTGGTTGATGGTGCCGCCCGTGGGGTTTTGTACCTCGTAACCGGTGTCGATCTGCGAGAACGAAAAGTCACGCGCCTTGGCTAGTGCATACTCAAACGGGCGCAGCGGGTGGTCCGAGACATAGATGCCCAGAACCTCTTTCTCCTGGCTCAGCTTGAGGTGGCGGTCCCATTCCTGGCCGTCCGGATCTGGCACGCTCACCTCGAAGCCCGAGCCCTCAACGTCGCCAAACATATCGAAGAACGAGGTCTGGCCGCTCGCGCGGTCCTTCTGGCGCTTTATCGCGGCATCGATGATGTTCTCGGGGTTGTTCTTATCCACAAAGTGCATCATCTGGCGACGCGGATACCCCGTGGAGTCGAAGGCACCTGCCTTGATGAGCGATTCGATCACGCGACGGTTGGCCTGGCTCGAGTCCACGCGCTCGACAAAGTCGTGCAGCGTCTTAAACGGACCGCCTGCCTCGCGCTCGGCGATAATCGCCTGCGCCACGCCGGTACCCACGCCGCGGATGCCGGCCAGACCAAAGCGCACGCCTTCCTTGGTGGCCGTGAACTCGGTGCCGGACTCGTTGACGTCCGGCGACAGCACGGGGATGCCGTCGTGACGGCACGCCGAGACGTAGTGCACGATCTTATCGGTCTTGCCCGTATAGGACGTCAGAACGGCCGCCATGTACTCGTGCGGATAATGCGCCTTGAGCCATGCCGTCTGCATAACCAGAATGGCGTAACCGGCGGAGTGCGACTTGTTGAAGGCGTAGGACGCGAACTCGAGAACATCGTCCCAAATCTTCTGGGCGACCTCGCGCGTGTAGTTGTTCTTGATGGCGCCGTTCATCCAGTGGTCGTAGGTGGTCTCGTCCGAGCCATCCTCCCAGTGCAGCACCGTCGACGTGAGCAGCTTGATCTTTTTCTTAGCCACGGGCTTACGGATACGTGAGTCCGATTCGCCCTTGGAGAAGCCGCACATCTCGACGGAGATGAGCATAACCTGCTCCTGGTAGACCATGGTGCCGTAGGTTTCGCCCAGGATGTCGTCCAGGCGGTCGTCGTAGGAAACCGCCGGCTCCTTGCCGTTCATACGGTTGATGTAGGACGAGACCATGCCGGCGCCCAGCGGGCCCGGGCGGTACAGGGCGATCAATGCTACGACGTGCTTGTACTCGGTGGGCTTCATGTTCTTGATCGTGGCCGTCATGCCGGCGGACTCGACCTGGAAGACGCCGGCGGTGTGGCCGGAACCCATGAGCTTAAAGATCTCGGGGTCGTCAAAGGGAATCTCTGCCTCTTTGATGTCGATGCCGAAGTTCTTTTTGATGTTGGCCTTGGCCTTGGAGATAACCGTCAGCGTGCGCAGGCCCAGGAAGTCCATCTTGAGCAGGCCCATGTCGGCGACGGTATGGCCCTCGTACTGGGTAATCTCGACGCCGCCCTTGGTGTCGAGCTTGGTGGGCACGTGCTCGTTGACGGGGTCGCGGCAGATCAGAACGGCGCACGCGTGCACGCCCTCGCCACGGGTGAGGCCCTCGATAGAGAGTGCCGTGTCGATGATGCGGCGGGCGTCGTCGTCCTTTTTATAGGCCTCGGCAAAATCGGGGTTAAACAGATCCTCTTTGCCGGGTTGTTTGTCGAGCACCTGCTTGAGCTTGACCTTGGGGTCGCTCGAGACCATCTTGGACAGACGCTGGCCCATGTAGACCGGGTAGTCTAGGACGCGTGCGGCGTCGTTGATGGCCTGCTTGGCCTTGATGGTCGAATAGGTGATGACGTGGGTGACTTTCTCGGGGCCGTAGAGCTGGCGAACGTGCTCAACGACCTCGAGGCGCCGCTCATCGTCGAAGTCCATATCGATATCGGGCATCTCGGTACGCTGCGGGGACAGGAACCTCTCGAACATCAGGCCGTTCTCGAGCGGGTCGAAGGCGGTGATGTTCATGGCGTAGGCGACGATAGCGCCGGCGGCCGAGCCACGGCCGGGGCCGACGCCGATGCCGTTGTCCTTGGCCCATTGCACGTACTCGGCAACGATCAAGAAGTAGGCGGCAAAGCCCTTGTCGCAGATGACCTTGTATTCGTACTCAAAGCGCTCTTTGATGTTGACGCCGCCGATCTCGCGTGTGGCCCAGTCGTCGCCGTAGTGCTGGCGCAGGCCCTTCTCGCACTCGCGGCGGAACTGGCTCTCGTGCGTCTCGCCGGGGTCGAGCAGCGGGAAGCGCGGCAGGATGATGGAGTCCCAGTCGAGCTCAACGTAGCACTTGTCGGCAATCTCGAGCGTGTTGTCGCAGGCCTCGGGGCAATACGGGAACATCGCCCGCATCTCCTCCTCGGTCTTCATGTAAAACTCCGAGCCGGTCATGCGCATGCGGTTGGGGTCGTCGACCTTGGCGTTCATGCCGATGCACATGATGACGTCCTGCACGGGCGCGTCCTCGCGGCGCAGGTAGTGGAAGTCATTGGTGGCGATGACCTTGACGCCCACCTGCTTGGCGATGTCGATGAGCGTGCGGTCCATCTGCTCGTCGGTCAGGCCGTTGTCGGTGGTAATACCGTGTTCCTGGATCTCGATATAAAAGTCGCCGGGCTCGAAGGTATCGCGGAAGGTCTCGGCCCATTTGATGGCGCCTTCCATATCGCCGCGATCAATGTATTTGGGGATGATGCCGGCGATACAGGCGCTCGTGCAGATCATGCCCTTGGCGTGGCGGCGCAGGTTGTCGAGCGTCACGCGCGGCTTGTAGTAAAAGCCCTGCACGGCGGCCTCGGAAACCGTCTGCATCAGGTTGACGTAGCCCTCCTGGTCCTTGGCCAGAAGGATCATGTGGTAGAGCTCGGGCTTGTGGTCGCGGGCGAGCGTCTCGTCCGGCGTAAAGTAGACCTCACAGCCAAAGATGGGCTTAATGACCAGGGGCGGCTTGAGCTCGTCGATGTTACCCTTCTCATCCCACATGGCCATGTCTTTGACGTACTGGGCATGCTCGCGCGGGTTGGCCTCGGGATCGGGCTCCTCCAGCTCATCGCGGCGGTCTTTTTCCAAGAAGGCCTTATCGTGGCTCCACGTCTTGTACTCGGGCGTATTGTGGTTGACGGCGTCGCAGGCCAGCGCCAGATCGGGCACGCCGTACATGTAGCCGTGGTCGGTAATGGCCACGGCGGGCATGCCCAACTCAACGGCACGGTTGACCATATCCTGGATACGGGTTGCGCCGTCGAGCATGGAGAAAACAGTGTGATTGTGCAGATGGACGAATGCCATGTGATGAGCTCCGATGCGGGTTCGTGTTCTGACTGAACGATTTTACCCCACGGCACGGACGCCCACCGAAAGTAGCTAATTTGGGACGTGGCTTTTTCAACATTGGTGCCAGGTACTTTTGACATGTTAGCGCTGAGCACATCTGGCAGATTCCTAAGGAACAGCTACTCCCCTGCGTCTGTCACGCGGACAGCAGCGCACTCGCTGGGGCGTGCATTCTCCAGGCCGGAGAAGAACTCGACAAGCGGAACATCGAGACCCTCGGCAATTTTAACGAGATAATCGATCGATACGTTTTGCCTGCCGTTTTCAAAGTTGCAGAGATTGGGCCGATTTACCCCGATCATGCGAGCGAGCTGCGTTTGGGAAATATCACGCTCGTTACGTAGGCGGCCGACGTTAGCGCCGACCTCCCTGCATACGAACTCACATGTCATCTCAATATCCATGGCTCAATCCTATTAATTGAGCCATCGTTACTTGTATGCTATTTCATACAGACGTCCTTTCAGCTACACTGCTGTATGATTTATCGTACAGGCATTGAGGTGAAGGCATGGCTCAGCAGGTTAAATCTCGCAAGAGAGTGCAGGAGCACGGAGAGGTCTTTACGAACGAGCGCGAAGTCAACGCCATGCTCGACATGGTCAAACAGGAGACCGAGCGCATCGAATCCCGTTTTCTGGAGCCGGCGTGCGGCAATGGCAATTTCCTGGCCGAGGTATTGCGCCGCAAGCTCACCGTTGTAAGCCAGCGTTACAAGAAGAATCCCGACGATTACCAGCGCAATGCGTTCATCGCTGTAAGTAGCCTTTACGGCGTCGAACTTCTTGAAGACAACGCCCAAGAATGCCGTGATCGTCTATACGGAATCGTCGAGGCAGAGGCTAAGAAAGCAATCAAAAAGCCGGACACGCTCTTCCTCGAGGCCATCCGCTATGTGCTCGACAAGAACATCCTGTGCGGCGATGCTCTCACGCTCAAAGACGCCAACAATAGCCCCATCACCTTTGCCGAATGGTCACTCGTAACGGGCGACAAGGTGAAGCGTCGTGATTTCTTGCTGAGCGAACTTCTCGATGGCAACGCCGATAAGGGAGAAACGCTCTCCCTTTTCACCTTCGACGACTTAGGCGGCGATGTCCGAGCACATACCGACTGGGAGTACGACGCCGAGCTCGATGCCTACATCCCTTCCGCAATAAAGGAATATCCCCTCACCAATTACTGGGAGGTCCAGTGCCATGGCTAGCCTGCTTGAGACCGTACACAACCCCGATGTATTGACTTGTCTGGCTAACCTAAGCAACGACGAGGTCTTTACGCCACCGGATCTCGCCAACGATGTTCTGGACATGCTGCCGGCTGAAATCTGGAGCGACCCCACCATCAAAATCTTGGACCCATGCTGCAAATCGGGCGTGTTTTTGCGCGAGGCGGCAAAGCGATTCATCGTAGGACTTGAGCACGTGTATCCCGACCTGCAGGAGCGCGTTGACCATATCATGCACGAGCAGCTCTTTGGTATCGCGATCACCGAGCTCACAAGTTTGCTTTCCCGACGCAGCCTGTACTGCAGCAAGTTTCCCAACGGGCGTTTTTCGGTCGTGGAGTTTGACAGCTCCGAGGGGAACGTACGACACCGGGCCATCCAGCACACGTGGGTGAATAGTCGATGCAAATACTGCGGGGCATCGAACGCCGAGTATGATCGCGACGCCGAACTCGAAACCCACGCCTACGAATTCATACACACCGACGATCCTGAAAGGTTACTGAATATGAAGTTCGACGTGATCGTCGGAAACCCGCCGTACCAGCTTAGTGATGGAAGCGGAGCTAGCACAGACGCGGCTGCCCCCATTTATCAAAACTTCGTAACACAAGCGAAGAGGCTCAATCCCCACTATCTATCCATGATCATCCCGTCGCGCTGGATGGTCGGTGGCCGCTCAACGCTCAACTCGTTTCGTAGCGAAATGCGCATGGACCAACATCTCGCGGAAATACACGATTTCGAGAACGCCGCGGAGTGTTTTCCAGGCTTGCACATTGATGGCGGCGTTTGCTACTTCCTCTGGGACAGAAACCATAAAGGGCGTTTGAAATATGTATTCAAGCCAATCAAGGACGACACAACGACGTGCATGCGCTTCCTAGACAGTGGAACGAAGTATGTCATTAGAGATAGCCGGTTATTTTCAGTACTGGACAAGCTTGCCGGCTTAGAGCGCTTCTCAAAAATCGTATCTAAAACCAAACCTTTTGGAATTAGAAAGTACCTCTTCAATGAACCGTCTCGGTATCCAGGCTCAAACCTATCCGAGTTCCCCTTTCCCAACTCGGTGAAAATCTATGGAGTAAAAGGCATCAAGGGAGGCGCCCGCAGAACTTCGGGTTTTATCACCAATAAAACGGTCACAGCAGGAAGGGAAAACATCGAAAAGTACAAGCTGTTTTTCACTACGTCCTTTTCTACGAATGCAGTAATACCCCCAGAGCCAATCTTGGGACTCCCCGGCGAAGTATGCACCGAAACATTCCTCCAAATCGGACCGTTCAACACGGAAGCAGAAATGCTGAGCTGCAAGTCTTTCACAGAAACGAATGTATTCAGATTCCTTCTTTATTTTGGCAAGGGGACAATGCAGGTAAACCAATCCGTCTTTGATTACATCCCGCTCGTTCCCTTTGATAGAAAGTGGACCGACGACCTTCTAGTCTCCCGATTCGGTTTCTCCACTGAAGACCTCAGATTCATCGAAAGCACCATAGGCGACACGGTTGAGGTCTCCAATGCCTAGCACTTCCTTCTTCCCCAGGCGCCCGGATATTCACCCGATAATCTATGCGTACCGTGACAAGAATCCCGAGAATAAGGGGCTTCTCAAAATCGGTGACACGACCCGCACCGCAGAGATTCGCGTTGCGGAACAGTTCCCCGTCTTGCAGCCCTGTGACGGCAAGCCGTATGAAATCGTCTTTAATGAGAGCGCGATGCGCTCCGACGGAACATGCTTTAGGGATAAGGCGGTTCATCGCCGTCTAAAACAGATGGGTTTCGACAACCCCAACGGTGAGTGGTTCCGCTGCACTCCCGATGACGTCCGCAACGCCTGGCTGCAAGTGCGCGACCGCACCAGCTACGAGCGCGAACGTACCGAAGACTTTGTCATGCGCCCCGAGCAGCTTTCGGCCGTAAACAAGACCGAGGCATACTTCCGCATGTGCGAGCAGCCCGGCAACCGCAGCGTGCCCAAGTTTCTGTGGAACGCCAAGATGCGCTTCGGTAAGACGTTTGCGACCTATCAGCTCGCACGTCGTATGAACATGAAGCGTGTGCTAGTGCTTACCTTCAAGCCTGCCGTGGAGGATGCCTGGCGCGAGGATCTTGAGAGCCACATCGACTTTGAAGGCTGGCAGTTCGTCGCCCGCGATGTCAGGTCCTACGATGAGTGCGATCCAGCGCGTCCCATCGTATGCTTTGGCTCCTTCCAGGACTTCCTCGGCGTGGATAAGAACGGCACCATCAAAGCACGCAACGAATGGGTCCACTTGGAGAAGTGGGACCTGGTGGCGTTCGATGAATACCACTTCGGCGCGTGGAGAGACAGCGCAAAGGGCCTCTTTGCCAGTCAAGATGAAGACAAGGCCGTCGAGGCTGAGGAGAAGGAAGCCGACGAGGCCTCGAAGGGTAACAACATCGACGAGACATGGCTGCCCATCCAGGCAGATCGATACCTGTACCTCTCCGGTACGCCGTTCCGTGCGTTGACTTCCGGCGAGTTTATCGAGGACCAGATCTTTAACTGGACCTACTCAGACGAGCAGCAGGCAAAGCGGGACTGGGTGAGCACGCACCCCTTTGAGCCAAATCCTTACGAGGCACTGCCGCGCATGGTGCTTATGACCTACAAGGTGCCCGACTCCATCACCAAGGTGGCGCGCGCGGGCGAGTTCGATGAATTCGACCTCAACGTGTTCTTCTCCGCTACGGGCGAGGGAGATGCCGCGAAGTTCAAATACAAGGACTACGTGCAAAAATGGCTCGACCTCATTCGCGGCTCGCTGGCCGAGACCACTACGGACGAACTCAAGATGGGCGCGCAGAAGCCAGTGCTCCCCTTTAGCCATGCCGACCTGCTGGCAAACCTCACCCACACGCTATGGTTTTTGCCCAATGTGGCTTCTTGCTACGCGATGGCGAACTTGCTGGCAGAGCGGCAAAACGCCTTCTACCACGATTATCGCGTACTCGTGGCGGCAGGCACCAAGGCGGGTATTGGCCTTGACGCCGTGGAGCCCGTGCGACGCGCCATGGGTGACCCGCTGGCGACCAAGACCATCACGCTCTCGTGCGGCAAGCTCACCACGGGCGTGACCATCCGCCCCTGGACGGGCGTATTCATGCTGCGCAACCTGCGTAGCCCCGAAACGTACTTCCAAACAGCATTCCGTGTGCAAAGCCCCTGGACCGCCAAGGACGAAAACGGTCGCATGCAGGCAATCAAGCAGGAATGCTACGTGTTCGACTTTGCGCTCGACCGTGCCCTGGCCATGGTCTCCGACTACAGCTGCCAGCTTTCCGTTGAGGAGCCGAGTCCCGAGAAAAAGGTTGCCGACTTCATCAAGTTTCTGCCCGTGCTGGCCTACGACGGCAGCGCTATGCGCGAGGTCGATGCAGCCGACATTCTGGACATCGCTATGGCGGGAACCTCGGCTACGTTGCTTGCCCGCCGCTGGGAAAGTGCCTTGCTGGTCAACGTCGACAACGATACACTGCGTCGCCTGCTCGAGAACGCCGAGGCGATGAAGGCCCTGAGCAACATCGAGGGCTTCCGCAGCCTTAACGACGATATCGAGACGATTATCAACAAGTCTGAGCACGTGAAGAAAGCCAAGAAAGAAGGCGGCGAGCTTACTAAAAAGGAGAAGAAGGAGCTCTCCGAGGAAGAGAAGGAATTCAAGACCAAGCGCAAGCAGATCCAGGAGAAGCTGATCAAGTTCGCCACGCGCATTCCCGTGTTCATGTACCTTACGGACTATCGCGAGCAGAGCCTGAAGGAAGTCATCACGCAGTTGGAGCCCGGTCTGTTCAAGAAGGTTACGGGCCTTTCCGTGAAGGACTTCGAGCTGCTCGTCTCCCTTGGCGTGTTCCGCGATTCCGTGATGAACGACGCCGTGTACAAGTTCCGGCGCTACGAGGACGCAAGCCTCTCCTACACGGGCATTGAGAAGCACAGCTACGACGCACGCATGGGCCTGTTCGACACGTCTCTCACCATGGCGGACTTCGAGCAGATGGCGAAGCAGGACACGCTGCTGGACGAGACCGGGCGCATGGTGCGCGGGACGAGCACGGTGGAGCATGTCGATCTGCCCAAGCCGGGGACGGTTACTCACGTGCGGGAGAAGAAGGAAGCTGGTGCCGTCCGTGCGGGCGGCACCACGCCGGCGCCCATGGCCGGTACAGCCAACGCCACCCCACCGACTGCCACGCAGGCGACTCCCGCCAAGCGCGACTGGATCGTCAACGCCATCGAAGAGCAGGGACTCAAGTTCGTCGATCTGCGCGAAACGAGCGAGGGCAACCTCTGGGTCATCGGCGGTGGCGAGCTGGACAACGTCATGAAGCAGCTCGCCAAGCGTGGAGCAAGCTTCGAGTTCACCTTCCGCGGCAACAAGGCCACGGTCGGCAACCCTGGGTGGTGGATCTCGGGCTATCCGGAGGAGGCAGAAGAGCCCGCGCCCGCCGCGGCCGCGCCGACTGATGCACAGCTCGCCGCTCTCGAGGTGGGCGACACGGTGTTCCACAAGGCGTTCGGCTACGGCGAGGTTGTCGACATCGACCGCGAGGGCGGGTTCATCGACGTCATCCTCGGCGTGGATAAGCACGGCAAGCCCAAGCAGCGCAAGTTCAAGTTCCCCAACGCCTTCGACCAAGGGTTGTTGGCGCTGTAGGACAATTAGGCATTAGTGTCCGGCATCTCTGGCAGAACTGCAATGTGACGCAATTCTGCAACAGGGCTTGCCGTGCCGGGGCTATCGCGCGGACTTGCGTCGATTTTGAAGCGGGAGCGGGCTGACCTCGAAAGCTTCCGCCATCAGATTGGAGCCACGCATCCGAATCGCACCCCTCTCCATCAGTTGTCGAGCAGCCATTTCCAAGCGGGGACAACGCGCACGGTTCCCGAATCAACGTGAACGGTCTCCTCGGTGTCCATCGTCACGATCGTCGACTCGTCGATTCCATGCTTCTCCATTGCGGACTCGAGCGCCGAGATTTCCCGAAGCCTCGTCTTGGGATTCGCGAGGTCGACGCTAACCTGCACGAGCTCGTACACATCCCCCAGCAGCGCGTCGCCCATGATGAAGTCGACCTCGTGGGCGCTCCCCCCATGCTCGAACGTCAATCGTGCCAGCGATCCCGAGCGAGCGGTGGGCGCGGTGCGGCGCAGCTTGTTGAACACCGCGGTCTCCAGGCGCTGCCCCTCCTCCCTGGCTGCCGCGCGCGAAAACGACGCGAACATGCCGGGGTCCACGGCGTAGACCTTGGAGCTGGAGCGGGGGTTGTCCGCGAGCGAGCGGCTCAGATCGCCCAACGAGAATACCAGGTAGGCCTCCTCGTAATATCCGAGCAGATTCGAGAGCGTCTCACGCGAAGTCGACACGCCCCTGCTCTTGAACTCGTTTGCGACCTTGTTGACCGACAGCTCGCGCGCGGACGAGGAAATGCACCGGGTCAAAAAGCTCGCAGCCACCCGCGGAGCCCGCAGGTTGTAGCGCTCAACCACATCCATCGCGACCGTCCTGTACGCGTATTCCTGCACGAGCATCATGGAATCCTGAATCGGAAGGTCGAGCGCGGCCATGTACCCGCCACGCAGCAGGAAATCGCCCAGCGCGCGCCGCAGCAGCGCGGAGTCCGAGGACGAGAGACCGGCGGCCCTGGAGAACGAGGCGCCGCAGGCCCTCCGCGCGAACTCGGAGAAGCTCAGCGGGAAGAGCTCCCTCGAGAGCGAGCGTCCCCTAAACTCACTTGCGAGCTCGGACGACAGCATCTTCGAGGACGAGCCCGTCACGTACACGGTCGCTTTCGTCGAGTCGATCACGCGGCGCAGGAAAAGGCTCCAGTCGGGAACCTCCTGGATCTCATCGAAAAAGAGGAAGCAGCCTTCCTCCCGCGCAACCGGGTGCAGCATAAAAAACGTGTCGATCACGTCGGTGAGCAAGGCGGGCGAATAGGGCTTGAGGCGCTCGTCCTCAAAGTTGAAGTACAGAATGGTCTCGGGGCTATAGCCCGCGTCCACGATGTCGTGCATCTCCTGGAACAGGCGGTAGGTCTTCCCGCAACGGCGCGTACCCACGATTACCTGGGCCAAATTGTTGCGTTCGGGCTTCTGGATGGGGGCGAGGCGAAGATCGCGAGTGAATACCTCCGGTATCCCGAGCTGCTCGAAATCGAGAATCTTCTCCTGCACAAGCGAATTGACCGGCATGACATCTCCGATTCTTGCAAAGTAGAACTGCAAGATATTCTATTTCTTGCAGTTCTACTTTGCAAGATTTGGGATTCGCTTTTTAGCTGCCCCAGCCGACAATCGAACAAACCAATTGCGCTATCAGCAGGGGCAGCTAAAAAAGCTCCGTCCCAAATTAACTACTTTCGAGTTGCGGTGGAATCGATGGGGATTCCACCGCAAGCTGTTGAGAGTTAGAGGTTGTAGGTGACTACCTGGGGCTCGGCGGGCTCTACGGAGATTGCGGGGTCTGTCTGTTCCACGCGGACGAACTTGACCGTCACGTTCTCAAAGCCCGCCTTGTGCAGAACATCGGCATAGACGCGCGCCTGCAGGGCATGCTTCTGTTGCAGCTGCGCAGGCGTCTCGTCCGGCGTGCCGCCCGTCTTGTAGTCGATGGCCAGCGCGCATGACGAATCCGCCGGGTTCGTCGCCAAAGCGTCGATGGCGCCCTCGGCATACGCACCGTAGCGAGCGATGTCCTTATCCCCGCAACCCAGCGAGAAGAACGGCACCTCGGCACGGACGCACGGCCAGGCAAGCAGCTCGGCGCGGACCGACGACCTGAGCCAGCGATTCAGGGCGATATCAAAACGCTCGCGCTGCTCCGGCGTCAGGTGCCACAGACGCGCCAGCGCATCGGCACGCTCAGCAGGCAGCTCATCGGCGCTCATCTCGATAAGCCACTGGCAGGCGGCATGGAAGGCCGAGCCCAGCGCCATGGGATTGCCGGCGGCAGCAGTATCGCCGCCGGCAAGCACCTCGGAGCCGTCCGCTTCCGCATCCCCGTCCTCGTCCGTCTCGTCCATGGGCACGCGCACCTCGGCTGCATGGTCCTCGCCCTCGGCATGCAGCGCCGCGGCGATTGACGAGTAACTGTATGAGTCGCGCTCCGGGAACCGACACGTACCCATGCGCACACCAACCGCCTGGGGATACACGAGCTCAAACGCATCGGGGGCGGCGTCAGCAGGACTGGGGGCCGCCGCGCGAACCTCAGCGTCGGTGCCCTCATCCTCCGCGTCCCCGCGCATCAGCCTGCCCTCGGCATCCAGCGCGGCGTTAGCCTCAAACGCCTGCTCGCCAAAGGTAAAGTCCGCCAGCGAAATGAGCTCGTAGTCGCCCGGCCTGGAGTTGTCGAACACCAGACGGTCGGCATCGAGCTGCGGCACATCCGCGGCGTCGGTCGGCAGAATGCGGCGCAGCACGTCATAGGTCAGGTCCGTCTCGACGTCGAAGGACGGCGCCGTCACCTTACCGCGGCTCACCGCAACATCCATCGCCAGAATCACCAGCTCGCGTGCACGCGTCATGGCGACGTAGAGCAGGCGGGCCCGTTCCTCGAGCGAAAGCTGCAGGTCATCGTTGCGTAGGCGAGCGAACGCCTCGGCGGGAGAGCCAGTCGCGCAGACATCCTCCATGAGCTCCGGCGGCAACCACAGCGACGTGCCTTTACCCTTAAACGCGTGCTCAAACTGCTTTTTGACGTCGTCGCCCTTTACGAAGGTTCCGTCCGCGAGTTTAACGCCGTCAAAGCGCGCCGGCAGCGCCACGACCTGCGCCCCGCCCTCGACGCGCCCCATCTGGGCTGCACCGGACGACTTGCGCACGCCAAAGCACTCGGCGACCGCCACGACCGGATACTCCAAACCCTTGGATGCGTGCACCGTCATGATGCGCACCGCGCCGTCACCCTCTTCATTGAGAGCACCCGGTGCTTCCTTGCCCGCCAAGAAGCGGTCGAAGGCCAGCGCAATGGAACGCGGCGAGTTACCGAGCTCAGCTTCTGCCTCAGCCACGGCATCGAGCGCCTTGAGCACGTTAGCGGCGATGGCCTTGCCCTCGGGGCCGCGCTGCGCCAGACGCACAAACCAGCCCGAGGCATTGACCACGCCGCGCGCGATTGCCGCGAACGAATCGCGACCCACACGACGAAGCGCATAGCGCAGCACCTCGCGGGCACGCGCCACGAGCGGCAGGTCTTGAAGGCCCGGCACATCGGAGTCGCTCATAATGCCCGCGTCGATATTGCGGCGCGAGGTCTCGCCCGTCTCGCTGTCGAGCTTGGTCGCCAGCGCCAGAAACTCCTGGGCGCCGAGCGCAAACATGGGCGAGGCCAGCAGCAGCATCAACCCCTGCGCCGTATCGGCCGGGTTGGCGAGCGCGCACACCAAGGCGCGCACCGTCTGGACCTCGGCCGCCTGCGCAAAGACCGAACCGCCGGCAATAACGCAGTCGAGCCCCTGGTCGCGGAAGGCCTGGGCGTAGACATCGGCATTGGTCATGCGTCCCAGCAGCAGCACCATATCACCCTGGGGCTGACCCGCATCGGCAAGCGCGCGGAACCGCTCGGCAATCGCACGGGCCTTGGCCTGTGTGCGCTCCTGCGTGCTACCGCCGGCGACGAACAGCGCCTGGCGACGCGAGGCGTCTGCCACCAGCGTGTCCTTACGCTTATCACTCGCCTCAAGATCCAGAAAGCCCTGCATCAGGCCACCGTCGTCGCCATCAAAAACGCGCGCCACGTAGCGCAGTACCTCGTCGTGGCTGCGGAAGTTTCGCACGAGTTTGACGAGCTCGCCGGCGGGGGCATCGGCGGCAGCACCAGCGTCGACCGCCGCCGCGGTCGCACCCGAGGCGCCTACTTTGCGCTCCTGGCGACGGAACACCTCGACCTCGGCGCCGCGGAAGCGATAGATCGACTGCTGCGCATCGCCTACGGTACACAGCGCGCGCTCCCCCGCACCCGTCAGGTAGCGGATCAGGTCGACCTGCATCTGGTCGGTATCCTGGAACTCGTCGATCATGACCATCTTAAAGCGGCCCTCGTATGCCGCTCGGATGGCCGGGTAATCGCGCAGTGCCTCGTAGGCCATGCGCAGCAGATCATTGTTATCGAGCGCGGACTGGTCGGCCTTGAGCGCGCGGTACTCCGCCCCCACGGAGCGGGCCAGGCCCACGAGCGCATCGAGCGCCGGACCGCCGCAGGCCAGCACGATGTTGATGAATGCATCGGCAGCCTCGGCCTTCAGCAGCTCAACTTGCTCCTTAGGGAACGCCTTGCTCGCCCGCGGCATGGTGCACGACATCATCAGTCGTGCCGCATCGGCCATGGTCTTGTCGCTCGCCTCGAACGCGTCGATGGCATCGAGCGCCACCTGCGCCTTTTCGGTCGCGGCCTTGCTCGCACCGAGCGCTGCGCGATAGGCATCCGCCAATGCCGAGGTATCGGCCTGGCCGCGCACCACATGCACGTCGTCCATGCCGCCCGGCAGCTGGCTCGACAGCTCTAGCAGCTCGCGTACCAGGCCCTTAATCGTGGTGCCGGCGCCAAAGGGGCCGCCCTCGCCCGCCATGGGATACCAGGCGTAGAGGGCTTTGAGCGAAGCGGCGAGCTCGGGGGCGGCATCGGGCGCTGTCGCGCGGGCCAGCACATGCTCAACAGCCTGATTCATGAGCTCGTCGGTATCGGTGAGCACCGTGAACTCGGGGTCAATACCCAGCTCCAGCGCGTGCGCACGCAGGATACGCGAGCACATGCCATGAATGGTCGAGATCCACGCATCGTCGACGGTCAGGGCCTCCTCGTCCATGCCCTCGTCGATAAGCGCACGGCGCACGCGGTCGCGAATCTCGGCCGCGGCATCTTTGGTAAAGGTGATGGCGAGCACCTGGTCCAGATGCTCAACGAACGGACCGGATTCGGGCGAGAGCGCGTAGACGATGCGGCGCGTAAGGGTAAAGGTCTTGCCCGAACCGGCGCCCGCCGAGACAAACAGCGGACGGTCGAGCGTTTTGACGATCTGCAGCTGTTGCGGCATCAAAGTCGAAAGATCCATGGCCTACACGTCCCTCCTTACAAACGTTCCTTCGTGGTTATACGAGCAGCGCGCATGCGCGGCCTGAGCCGACGTCGGGTCGACGGCGGCAACGTTGCCTGCCTCGAGCTCGCGCAGGCGCTCGGCGATGCCGGCCTCCACGCGATCGAGCAGGGCGTCGAAGTCCATGCTGCCACCCTCGCCGGGGAAACCTTTCTTAAGGCCCGGGATGCGACCGTCGCCGCGCTCTTCCTCGAGTAGCTCGGCGCTCGCGGCACCGCGCAACGCCGGCTTGCCGCCCTTGGTCGAAAAGTAGAGCGCCGCGCGGGTGTCCAAATCCAGCGCCCGGCGCATGGCCTGGGCGTAGATGAGCGTTTGGGTATGTGGCGGCAACCAGCGCGGATCGTCGATGGGCGCCGTGCCCGATTCCTCGTCGCGCACCGTAGGGTCGGCGAGCTTAAACTCCTCAACGCCCGTGCGATGCTTGTAGTCGATCACCACGGCACGATTCTCGGCATCCACGTCCACGCGATCGATGCGCCCGCCAAGCGGCCAACCGGCATACTCAACCTTGAGCTCGTTGAAGGCGAACTCCAGGTAGCGCGGGGCAAAGGGGGCAAGTGCCTCGGACTCGTAGGCAAGTACGCCCTCCAGCTGCGGCAAGATCTCGGCCACCTGGCGCTCCTCCACCGCAGAGAGCGGCACCAGCGGGCCCTCCGTGCCGCGCTTGCCGGCGTGCTCGGCCAACGTCTCGTCAAAGACCTCGCGCAGCAGCTCCTGAGCGCGCGGCAGATTCTCGGGCGTCACGCGCTCCATGCCCTCCTGGGGCAGGCGGGCATGCAGGTGCTCCAGCACATCGTGGACAAAGTTGCCCTTCTCCATGTTGCCAAAGCCCGCGTCGATGGACTGGGGCTTCACGCGATACGACACAAACCAGCACAGCGGGCACGTCGAGTACGCCTCAATCTGCGAGGCGGACGTCAGACGCGGCACGAGCGGCGCGTTCTCGCCCTCGCCATCGCGGCGACGCAGGATCAGGTACGGCACAGCCGCCTCACTCAAATGCTGAGGAGCCTCGCACGCGACGCGCTTGCACTCGATGCCCTCGCCGGCCGCTGGATCAAAATCGGCGACGATATCGCCCTCGCCCACGCGCGCAACCTTGACGGCACCAGTGACCTCGGCGTGCGCTCGCAGCTCGGTCCACACAGCCGCCGGATAGCACTCGCGCGCCTGGCGATCATGCGTCACGCGGGCAAGCGCGACCGGGCCGCGCGCAGCTTGCATCGCGCGGCCAAAGCGCACGCGCAGCAGGGCCGCGGGCTCAAGCGTCACACCGCTGCGACCCAGCTCGGCCGTCAGCGTGGCCAGCGGCCCCTCCTCGTGCGAGAGCGGATAACTGTCCAGGTCGACATCGGCAAACAGGACGGCATCGTAGCTGCCGGGACGCAGGGCCGCCGCATCGGCAAGCGACACAAAGCGCACCTGAGCGCGCGGGGCGCGATCGACCTCGTAGGTCTCGCAATCGTAAGCGGTACTGCGCTTGTCCACCTTGGTGCGGACGCCGTCGAGCACGGGCACGGTCGCGGCCTGCGACACGTCGAGCGCACGGGCATCGTTCATAAGGATGTCGATGGCATGTCGCAGCAGGGCGGTCTCCGCCTGGCGACGAGCCTGGCCGTCAAGGCCTCCAAGGGCGCGATCGGGCAACGCCTCGGCGACAGCGAGCATTGCCTTGAGCGCCGTCACGGGTTTGTCGCGCCACAGCGCTTGGAACACGTCCGAGGCCACGCACGGCACGTTCTTAAACCAGTTCTCATCACTGGCGGCCTTGCGCGTGCCCCTGACCTGGCCCTGCACGCTCTGCAGCAGGCTCTTGACGGCCGTGGTGGTCTTACCGCGCGACAGCCGCATGTTCTTGTCGAAGGTGCGCGCGCTGGCGGCATCGCCACCCGAAAGCGGACTGTAAATCCAGTCGGTAAGCTCCGGCGCGGGCCACCACTCGGTCTTGGAGGCGGTGCCCTCGTCGGCGGCCTTCATGCGCTCGATCAGATTGGCGAGCGCCGTGAACTGCCTGCCCGCGATGGATTGGGAAAACGCCGTGAACTCGGTTGTCTCGGCCGCAATGTGACGCGCCGCCAAACGGGCAGCGAGTTCACCAAACAGCTGGGGCGCCCGGGCAGACACCACGAGCACGCGCACGGGGTCCGCGGACGCCGTGACACCGCCGTCGACCGCGGCGGCCTCACACGTTTTTACCAGCTCATCGATTGCATCCACATAGGCGTGGGTGCGGGCGTGAGGGCCGGCAACCTCTACAAAGGTAGGCTGAGCGGCGGACTTGGAGGCAGCCTGGGGCGCGGCGGCACCCTCCCCCAGCGGCGCAGCCTCAAACAGCACACCGCGGGCATCAAAGACGGCAGCCAGATCCTCGCGCATTGCCGCCTGCTCGCGGGCAAGCAGCACAACGACCTCTCCCCCGTTGTTCGCCACGGTCGACAGCAACTCGAGCAGGCCGTGCGTAAACGACGTGACGCCGCGCACACATACCGCGCGGGCGCACGCCGGAAGGTTGTCGGCCAGGACACTGGCCATAATATCGGCCGCCTCGCAGGGCTCGACCATGTCTCGACGGTCCAAGCCGCTCGCATAGGCACTCAACAGCTCGAACACGCGAGCCTCGGCGTCGCTCTTGGGATCGGGCTGGCAAACGTCGCCGCGGCAGCGCTCGGCACCCGTTCCCGCTACGCCCGGCAGCACATCGCGGGCCATGCGCGCGAGCATGCGCACCGTGCCCTGACTGCGCGAAAGCGGCTGCAGGTCGGCATCGTCACGACGGGCGATCATGTCCGAGAACAGCATCTGGCGCTGCATGTTGTCGACGAAGCTGCGGCCATCGCCCATAAGCTCCCACAGCGAACGAAGCCACGACGCGGGCGTCTTGTAGTCGATACCCAGCGAGGCGCCAGCAACCGCGGCATCGTGACGGCACAGGTCAAGCTCGGCAAACGAGGGCGCCAACAGAACGGCACGCCCGTGGCGGGCAACCAGGTCGGCGAGCAGCGCCGCCTCGGCATCGCTCAAGTCCGTACCGGTATTGGTGGTATAGATTCGAACAGGCATGGTCCTCCACTCAAACCGTTCGCAATAATCAATGCATCCATCCTACCCGCCCACGCGGACAGATTTGCCCCACGCCAACAGATTTGATCCCTTGGGGACGGAGGAAAACGGATCACCGAGGGGGTCAGTCTAACCCGGTGACCTGTTTTCCTCCGTCCCCGAGAGATCAAAAAACCGCCCCCGAAGGGACGGTTCTGCGCAATTCGTTTTTTGCCGCCGGCCTACTCGCCATCCTCCAGTTTGATGAGGATCTTGCGATAGCCACCGTACTCGCCATTAAGCGCCTTGGACACGCGGCTCACCGTGGTGGACGAAGCGCCGGTGCGGGCCTGAACCTCAACATAGGGCTCGCCCTCATCCAGATAACGCGCGACCTGTAGGCGCTGAGAAAGATCGCAGATCTCGCGCGGTGTGCAGATATCGGTTAAAAACGCCTGGATATCGTTCTCGTCGTCCAAAAGACTAAATGCGTGGACCAGCTGCTTGACATCAGGCTTGTCAAACATGTTCTCGATATTCATCGATCACCGCCAAACCCGCCAAAAGGCATCGAAGTTGATACTGACATCGGGCATCGTTCGCCCGTAAATATGCAATAAAACTATGCATGGGCCATTTGCCCGTAGCAGTGTAGCACACCACCAAACTAAAGTGACAAGACTCTCTGCCAGCGGCACGTTTTTCAGGACGAACGCCTTTTAGAAACCGAATGCGCACGTAAGCTCCACGAATATTTGAGACAATGGGCGCCCAAACACCGCGGCGCGCCCGCGCAACCATCCAAGTCGCCGCCGCAAGCCGCTTCACGCGACGCCAGCAACCCCGGCGCAAGAAAGGATTCACGCCATGCGCTTTATGCTTAACTGGCTCTTCACCTCGATCGCCATCGCGATTGCCACGTTCCTCGTCCCCGGCATCCAGCCCTTCGGCTTTGCCGAGGCCTGGGTCTGCTTTGCCTTTGTGGGACTGTTCCTCAACATCGTCGATTCGTTCGTCAAACCGTTCCTCACGGTCATCTCGCTGCCGCTCACGATCATTACGCTCGGCATTTTCCAGCTCGTGCTCAACAGCTTTATGCTGGAGCTCGCCAGCTACCTGTCGGTCAACCTGTTGGGCGTCGGCATCTCCATCGCCGGCTTTGGCTCGGCCTTTATGGGCAGCATCCTAGTGTCCATCATGCGCAGCATCCTCGATAGTCTTGCCGAAGAGTAGAACGCCCCGATACACAGATGCATCGGACCAAATCAAAGGCCGCCCATCGCAAAAATGGGCGGCCTTCTTATTTGCCAAGTCTCAGAGGGCAAGAAAATCTACCATTTCCACCCCGTCCCCAAATGGCAGGTATGGGTTAGATGACGTAGTCGTAGCCATGGTTGGGAGCGACAAGTTGATCGAGCGTCACGCCGTCGAGGTAATCGTTGATGAGCTTGTCCAGGTTCTTCCACACGTCGAGCGTGGGGCACTCATCAGATCGCGAGCAACCCTTGCAGTCGCCATCCAGGCAGGCGACCGGTGCCAGACTGCCCTCGGTCAGGCGCAAGATCTCGCCCACCGTGTACTGCTCGGGCGGGCGCGTGAGCACATAGCCGCCGCCCTTGCCGCGCATGCCCGAGAGCATATTGGCGCGCACGAGCGTCGCCAGAATATTCTCGAGGTACTTCTCCGAAATACCCTGACGCGCCGCAATCTCTTTAAGCGGGATGCGACCGGCCGCCTGGTGCTCGGCCAGGTCAACCATAACGCGCAGGGCATACCTGCCCTTAGTGGAAACCAACATATCTAGTGCTGCCTTTCGGTCTTTTAGTCCGTTGAAATTCTAGCCGAAAAATTGGCTTTGGAAATACCCGTTCCAGTCAAGATGGTTAATCAGCTTGTAATAATCTTCTATTTCCTATTGCATTACTAGGCTTTAGTGTCTACTATGCTTGCCAACAGCTAAACGAACAACCTATAAGGTTTATGGGTTTAGCTGCTAGACACGCCGTAAAACCACACGGCAACCAGCAACTTGAACACTTTGGAGGTTCACCATGAGCAAGGTTTACACGTCCATCGATCAGCTTATCGGCCACACCCCGCTTCTGGAGCTCACTCACTTTGAGGCCGACGAGGACCTCAAGGCTCGCGTGCTCGTCAAACTGGAATACTTCAACCCCGCCGGATCCGTTAAAGACCGCGTCGCCAAGAACATGATTGACGAGGCCGAGAAGGCAGGCAAGCTCGTGCGCGGCGGCGACTACACCATCATCGAGCCCACGAGCGGCAACACCGGTGTCGGCATCGCCTCGGTGGCGGCCGCCCGCGGCTACAAGGTGATCATCACCATGCCCGAGACCATGTCCGTCGAGCGCCGCAAGCTTATGCAGGCATACGGCGCACAGCTCGTGCTCACCGACGGCTCCAAGGGCATGAAGGGCGCTATCGCCAAGGCCGAGGAGCTGCAGAAGGAGACCCCCAACAGCATCATCGCCGGTCAGTTTGTGAACCCCGCGAACCCGGCCATCCACAAGGCCACGACCGGCCCCGAGATCTGGGACGACACCGACGGCCAGGTTGACATCTTCGTCGCCGGCGTTGGCACCGGCGGCACTGTGACCGGCGTGGGTGAGTTCCTCAAGGAGCAGAACCCCCAGATCAAGGTCGTCGCCGTCGAGCCCGCCACCTCCCCGGTGCTTTCCAAGGGCCAGGCGGGTCCGCACAAGATCCAGGGTATCGGCGCGGGCTTTGTGCCCGACGTCCTCGACACCCAGGTCTATGACGAGATCATCCCCGTCGAAAACGAGGACGCCTTTGCCACCGGCCGCGCCGTGGGCAACAAGGAGGGCGTGCTCGTGGGCATTTCGTCCGGCGCCGCCGTGTGGGCCGCGCTGCAGCTGGCCAAGCGCCCCGAGAACGAGGGCAAGACTATCGTGGCCCTGCTGGCCGACACCGGCGAGCGTTACCTGTCCACGGCACTCTTCCAGGACTAGCGTCTACTGCCAAACCGATGAGCCCACGGCACGCCGGTCCCCCCTCTCTTCTGGCGGCCTGAGCCCATCTCGTTAGGGTGTCCCACGAAGCACCCGAACTTGCTACAATGTCTGCGGCGCGGAACCAGCCTCCCGCGCCGCTTTTCTTTTTTGGCCGCATGCCACCAAGGAGAACCTCCCCATGCACAACAAGCGCGTGCTCGTCGCCATGAGCGGCGGCGTCGATTCCAGCGTGACCGCGTACCTGCTCAAAAGCCAGGGCTACGAATGCGTTGGCGCCACCATGCGACTCACCTGCCCCGCGCCCGATCCTGTTACAGGCATGAGCAAAGTCGACTGCGACATCGCCGACGCGAAGGCCGTTGCCGAGCGGCTGGGGATCCCCCATCACGTGCTCGACCTGCAGCAGACGTTCGACCGCAGCGTGATCGAACGCTTTGTGACCGCCTATCAGGAAGGCCTGACACCCAATCCGTGCATCATCTGCAACCGCCACATTAAGTTTGGCGCGCTGCTGGACGCCGCGCTGGACATGGATTGCGACTATATCGCCACAGGCCATTACGCCAAGACGAGCCAGGCGCCCGATGGCACGTGGCAGCTACACCGCGGCGAGGACCCCAAAAAGGACCAGAGCTACTTTTTGTATTCGCTTACGCAGGAGCGCCTGGCACGCACCATCTTTCCGCTGGCAGGCCTGGACAAAGAGCGCGACGTGCGCCGCATAGCCGCCGAGCAGGGCTTTACCAACGCCAAGAAGGCCGAAAGCGAGGACATCTGCTTTATTCCCGACGGCGACTACGCGGGCTATATCGAGCGCCGCTGCGGACATCCCGCTGCACCGGGCGACATTGTATGGCGCGATGGCAGCGTGGTCGGGCGCCACAACGGCGCGCTGCGCTACACCATCGGCCAGCGCAAGGGCCTGGGCATTGCGATGGCGCATCCCGTGTATGTGACGGGCATCGACGCCGCCAACAACACCGTGCATCTGGGCGAGGCCGAGGACCTGACGGCCGCGGCGCTCACGGCCAATGAGTGGATCTGGAGCGCGCCGGACGCGTGCATGGAGGCCGAGCTGGACGCCGGCGGCATTCGCGTGGGCGCCAAGTACCGCTACCGCCAGAAAGACCAGGCAGCGACCCTCACGCGCAGTGCCGACGGGCAGATGCTCCTGACCTTTGACGAGCCGCAGCGAGCCATCGCCCCCGGCCAGGCCGTCGTAGTCTACCGCGGCGACATCGTCCTCGGCGGCGGCACCGTAACTGCTGCCCTCAAATAGCCGTATCAATCTCAACCGGCAGTTAACCCTATCCCCCAATAAGTTGCGGTGAAATAGGGACTGTTCAAGCGTTTCAAGCCGCCAAACAGTCCCTATTTCACCGCAACTTATCAAAAGGGGTGGCGCTGGCTTTCTAGTCATACTTGCCAGCGCCGTTATCGATGCGCCTATCGCTGGACGTAGGCACGGACGAGCTCGAAGGTGTTGCGCACGCCGTCGATGTGGCTGCGCTCGTAGTTGTGGCTCGCGTACACGCCGGGGCCAATCAGTCCGTGGCGAATGTCGTAGCCGGCCGAAAGCGTGGCCTCGACATCGGAGCCGTAATGCGGGTACACATCGATGGCGTAATCGAGCTCCAGCTCGCGCGCGATGTTGGATAGTGTGGTTACCAGGTCGTAGTTGTACGGACCGCCCGAATCCTTAGCGCAAATCGAAACCATGCGCTCGGTGCAGCCCAGGTCGTCGCCCACGCAGCCCATGTCCACGCTGATCATCTCGCGCGTGTCGGCCGGCACAAAGGCACCGCCGTGGCCGACCTCCTCGTACACGGTAAAGAGCAACGAAACCTTGCGCGAAAGCGTCACCTCGCCTTCGGCGACGGCGCGGGCCAAACCCAGCAGAATCGACGCGGACAGCTTGTCGTCAAGGAAGCGACTCTTGATGTAGCCGCTCTCCGTCACCGTGGTGCGCGGATCCATAGCGATGATGTCGCCGGTTTGAATACCCAGCTCGAGCACATCGTCCTTGCTGTCAACGTTCTCGTCGAGCAGGATTTCCATGTTCTTCTCGATGGTCTTGACCGGCTCATCGGCCACATGCGCCGAAGGCTCGGTATTGAGGACCACACCCGTGTAGACATTGCCATCGCGCGTGTAAACGGTGCAGTTCTCGCCATCGGCCGTAGACCACTGATGCCCGCCGAGGGTCGTGGGGCGCAGGCGACCATTGTCCTTAATGGAGCGCACCATGGCGCCCAGGGTATCGACATGGCTCGCCAACACGAGCGGCTCACCCTCACCACCAAGCTCAACGAGCACGTTGCCCTTATTGGAGCGCTCGGGCCCAAAGCCCATATCGCGCAACGTCTCCATCAGATAATCAGTCGCCGCACGGGTATAGCCCGTAGGCGAAGCGATAGAAGTCAGCGTCTTAAGCTGTCCTGCGATATAGGAGAGCGTCTCCTCTAGAGAAGCATCAATATTAGAAGTCATATGCATCCTTCCAAGTAAAACTAAGACCGAGTCCCGATTTTAACCGTTCTGCACGTGCAATGCCCCAGGAGCCGAGCCGACTCCAGACGTCCCCGCACCGGTTTTGTGCACGTGCACGGTTTACAATCCCAATCTTGCATAAATCCTATCGGTATCTGCATAGAAATGAGGCATCTTTTTGCTTCGTCTCAGGGTGCCCCACCTTGGGCCGTGCAAAAAACGGAGTATTCAGCACCGTGGGCCCCAACAGCCCCATCGCGAACGACAAAACGACGCGGTTACAGCAGTGTTGCAGGTCGTCGCAAAGCAAAAACTCAGTAACAACCCCCTCCGCTCATCGATAGCCCGCCCACAATGGCTGTCGATGGGCGCCTGCGGGCCACTACGGGCCATTCAAAACGTTATGCATTTTTAAGAGCTTGCTGAATACTCCCAAAAATGCACGCTGGGAAGTGCACCACCTATCCGCAGCGGGCAGTATGCCTTGATTTTGCCCGTCTCGGGGCATCGACGCAGCACAAAAAGCCCCGCCGTGCGTAGCACGGCGGGGCCAGCGGCAAGTCAAAAGTCCATACGCCTACAGGCGAAAGAACACCAAACTAGGCTAGGCAGCCGGGCAGATCTTCTTGAAGAGCTCGATGACGTCGTCGAGCGTCGCCTCGCGCGGGTTGCCCGGGAAGCAGGCGTCAGCCATGGCGTCCTTGGCCAGGACCTCAATCTCGTCGGCCTTCATGGCCTCGCAGACGTGCGGGATGTTCACGTCGGCGGAGAGCTGCTTGACGGCGGCGATGGCGGCATCGGCGGCCTCGTCGGTGCTCATGCCCGTGGTGTCAACGCCCATAGCGACGGCGACCTTGGCCAGGCGCTCGGCGCAAACCGGCTTGTTGAACTCCATGGCAATCGGCAGCAGCATGGCGCAGGCGACGCCGTGCGGGGTATCGTAGTGAGCGGACAGGGTGTGAGCCATGGCATGGTCGATGCCCAGGCCGACGTTGGAGAAGCCCATGCCGGCGACATACTGGCCAAGAGCCATGCCCTCACGGCCGGAGCCGGGCTGGCCGGACTTGGCCTCGGCGACGGAGTCGCGCAGGTTCTCGCTGATCAGCTTAATGGCCTCAAAGTGGAACATGTCGGAGAGCTCCCAAGCGCCCTTAGTGGTGTAGCCCTCGATAGCGTGGGTCAGAGCGTCCATGCCAGTAGAGGCGGTCAGGCCAGCGGGCATGGAGGCCATCATGTCGGGGTCGACGACGGCGACCTCGGGGGCGTCGTTGGTGTCGACGCACACGAACTTGCGGACCTTCTCGGGGTCGGTGATGACGTAGTTGATGGTCACCTCGGCGGCGGTACCGGCGGTCGTCGGCACGGCGATGGTGAACACGGCGTGGTTCTTAGTCGGAGCAACGCCCTCGAGGCTGCGGACATCGGCGAACTCGGGGTTGTTGATAATGATGCCGATGGCCTTAGCGGTGTCCATGGAGGAGCCGCCACCGATGGTCACGATAGCGTCAGCCTCGGCGGCCTTGAAGGCCTCGACGCCGTCCTTGACATTCTGGATGGTGGGGTTGGGCTTGATCTCGGAGTAGAGGCTCCAAGCGATGCCGG
>CAVCBD010000005.1:0-45108 GCA_963599935.1 Acutalibacteraceae bacterium
ACGAGGAAGGAACCACATGTTTGGTTTTAAGAAAGAGCTCTACACGCCCGAGTATCAGCTTGTCGGCGACGAGTGCGCCGTAATCGAGACGTCGAAGGGTACCATCAAGGTCAAGTTTGACGGCGAGGGCGCTCCCATTCATGTCGCGAACTTCTGCGAGCTTTCCACGATGGGCTTCTATGATGGCCTTAAGTTCCATCGCTATGTGCCCGGTTTTGTTATCCAGGGCGGGGACCCCAATACCCGCGACATGTCCGGCGCCGACGTCGCCGCCGGTCTTGAGGGCCCCGACGGCATGCCCGGTACCGGTGGCCCCGGCTACTGCATCAAGGGCGAGTTCGCCACCAATCCGCGCAACAGCCATGTCGATGGCGCCCTTGCCATGGCGCGCTCCATGGACCCCGATTCCGCGGGTTCGCAGTTCTACTTCTGCCTGGGCGCCCAGCATAACCTCGATTCCGGTTACACCGTCTTTGGTACCACGGTCGAGGGTCTCGATGTGATTTCGCAGCTGCGTGCCGGCGACGAGATCGTCCATGTCGAGATCGTTCACGAGTAAAGGGGACTTCCTTGAATAGCCAGCTGATCCAACAGGGCCGCGCCGCTTACCGCGCGGGTGATTTTTCCGCTGCAGCCCAGATGCTTGGGGCGGCAAAGACTCCCGATGAGATTATGGGCGAGGCAGATCACCTTCGCGGCAACGCCTTGATGCACCTGGGCATGTATGCCGAGGCCGCCGAGGCCTATGCCGCCGCCCTCAACGACGGCACCTACGGCAAGCGCGGCGCGCTGCTCACCAACCGCGGCAAGGCGCTTGCCGCCGTGGGCGACTACACGACGGCCGCTCAGGCGTTCTCTGCTGCTACGCAGGATGCTTCCTATGCCACGCCGTTCAAGGCCTATCTGGGCCTGGGCAATGCGCTGTTCCAGTCGGGCGATTATGCCAACGCCGGCACCGCCTTCCGTCAGGCCGCTATCGATGGCGCCAATCCGGCTCCCGCCGCCGCTCTGGGCGAGCTCGGCCGTTGCTTTATCAAGCTCGGTCGCCCGGCAGATGCCGTGGAGACGTATCGCACGGCTATCGACTTTGCCGGTCCGCGTGACGATACGCGTGCGCTCAACGCCGGCATGGGCCAGGCGCTTTCCGCCGCCGGTCGCCCCTCCGATGCGCTCGACGCCTTTAATGCCGCTACCGCCGACGGCATCTACCAGCTCACGCCCGAGCAGGCCGACGAGCTTGCCCGCGTGCATGATTCGCTGGCCGCGCTTTCCGCTCAGACGGCCATGGCTACGGCCCCGGCGCCCGCGATGGACGCTCCTGCCGTCGATCCGCTCGATCCTACGGGTGCGACCGGTCAGTTTATGCCCGACCCCTCGGACACCGGCTTCTTCACGCTGTCCGAGTCCGAGATGGTCCAGCAGGACCGCCAGGACCGCAAGCAGGCCAAGGTCCGTCGCCGTCATCGCCACACGGGTCTCAAGGTCTTCATCGTGCTGCTTCTGCTCATCCTGATCGCCGCGGGCGGTCTGGGCTTTGCCTACACGCGCGGCCTGGGCTTCCCGTCTCAGGAGTCGGTGGTTACCGACCTGTTCCAGGCTGCCGGCGACGGTGACACCGCCAAGGCGGAGTCTTGCCTCGCCTCGAGCCTGTCCGAGGACGCCAAGTCGATGATCATCTCCTCGATTCCGCAGGGTGCCACCGTGTCCGTCGAGGGCATGGATCAGTCCATGACCGAGACGATCGCCAAGGTGAAGGCGTCGCTGTCCAAGGGTGGCGAGCAGGAGTACACCGTCAAGTTCGTCCGTTCCGACAACCATATCGGCTGGGCCGTGTCTTCGCTCGATATCGATTTCTCGGCTGCCGACAACCAGTAGTGACCTTATGGGATTTAGCTTTGCCCGGCGCTTCACCGCAAGTGAGGTGCCGGGCTTGCGCTAGTATGATGGGCTAGTAGTTTTCCAGCAATCATCCAACACATCAGGAGTTGCGTTGTTTTCTTTGATGGATATGTTCTTCGGTAGCTATGCGGGCGATCTCGCGATCGACCTTGGCACCGCCAATACGCTTGTCTCCGTGCGCGGCAAGGGTATCGTCATCCGCGAGCCCTCTGTTGTCGCTATCGACAAGAACGACGAGCGCATCCTGGCCGTCGGTATCGAGGCCAAGCGCATGCTCGGCCGTACGCCCGGCAATATCGTGGCCGTTCGTCCCCTCAAGGACGGCGTCATCGCCGACTTCGATGTTACCGAGGCCATGCTGCGCTACTTTATCGACAAGGCGTCCGAGAAGCGCTATCCGTGGACTCCGCGTCCGCGCGTCGTCGTCTGTGTTCCCTCCGGCGTCACGTCGGTCGAGAAGCGCGCCGTCTTTGAGGCCACGATCCAGGCCGGTGCTCGCCAGGCCTATCTGATCGAGGAGCCCATGGCGGCTGCTATCGGCGCCGACCTGCCCGTCGAGGAACCCACCGGCTCCATGGTCATCGATATCGGTGGCGGCACCACCGAAGTCGCCGTTATCGCCATGGGCGGCATCGTCGTCTCGCAGTCCATCCGCATTGCCGGCGACGAGTTCGATCAGGCCATCCTCACGCACGTTCGCGATGCCTATAACCTGGCTATCGGCGAGCGTACAGCAGAGGACATTAAGATCAAGGTCGGCTCTGCCGTGCCGCTCAAGGACGAGCTCGACGTCGAGGTCAATGGCCGCGACGTTATCACGGGCCTGCCCAAGACCGTGCGCATCGAGAGCGAGGAGATCCGTCGCGCGCTCAACAAGCCGCTCGACGAGATGGCCAAGGCCGTCAAGGACGCGCTCGACGCCACGCCGCCCGACCTTGCCTCGGACCTCATGTACTACGGCATCCTGCTGACCGGCGGCGGCGCGCTGCTGCGCGGTCTCGACGTGCGTCTGCGCGATGAGACCGGTGTTTCGGTCAACGTCAGCCCCACGGCGCTCGATAACGTCGTGAACGGCTGTGCCCGCGTGCTCGAGGCCAACGCGTTTGACGGTGGCTTCGTCCAGACCAATGCTTAATTTCCAAAAGGTGGATTCCATTTGGCACGATCTTCGGGTTTCTCCACAAATCTGAATACCAAGCGACAATCAACGGGTATGCGCCCGTTGATTGTTTTCAGCCTGATTTCGGTGTTGCTGCTCACGTTTTACATCCGCGAGGGCGAGGCTGGGCCGATTCATGCCGTTCGTTCGGGCGTGACGACGATCACCTCGCCGGTACGCTTTGTGGGTTCGGCCGTGGCCGCGCCGTTCAATGCGATTGGCAACGTGTTCTCCAACCTCACGGCGTCGCAGGAGACGCTCGACGAGCTCAAAAAGCAAAACGAGGACCTGACCTCAAAGGTCGCTGAGCTTTCCGAGGCCCAGAAGACCGCCGAACGCTTGGAGGGTCTGGTCGGTCTGCAGTCCACCTACAACCTCAAGTCGACCGCGGCCCGTATCGTCGGCGCCTCGGGCGATGCCTGGACTTCAACGGTCACCATCGATAAGGGTTCTGCCGACGGGCTTTCCATTAATATGCCCGTGACGAGTTCGGCCGGTGTTATCGGCCAGATTATCGAGGTTTCGGCCAAGACGTCCACCGTGCGCCTGATTGGCGACGAGAACTCGGGCGTGTCCGCTATGGTGCAGGACACGCGTGCCCAGGGCATGCTACAGGGTCAGGCTGACGGTACGCTGCGCCTTGAGTACGTGAGTGTCGACTCCGACGTCAAAGTGGGCGACATCATCGTGACCTCTGGCATCGGTGGCGTATTCCCCAAGGGCTTGCCGCTTGGCACTGTGTCCTCGGTGGAGAAGTCTGCCAACGACGTGTACTACACCATTGTGGTGCGCGCCCAGACAACGGCCGAGAACAACGAGGAAGTGCTCGTCATCACCTCGCTGACCGACGAGCAGTCGGCTTCGGACGAGGACGTGAGCACCGCCAACAGCACGCCGCAAGGCTCGTCGCGCGATGCCGCGACCAAGACCAAGGACGAGAGTTCGGACGACAGCTCCGACACGTCCGAGACGACCGACTCCGGTTCGAGCGAATAGGGAGGCATGTCCATGGATCTTCACGAGCAGGGGGCTGGCTCCCGCACGTTTGCGATCGCCGCCATCGTCTGCGTTCTGCTGCAGGCAGGCTTGGCCCCGCAGATCTCCATCGCGGGCGGTCGCGTCAACTTCATGATTATCCTGGTGTGCCTGAGCGTGTTCTCGGGCGACCCCACGCGTGCCGTCGTCTGCGGTTTTTGCAGCGGTCTGTTTTATGACCTTTCGGCGGCTGTGCCGGTGGGCGTCATGTCTTTGCTGCTGACGGTTGGCAGCTTTGCCCTGGTGCATAGCGCTGCCGGTCAAACAAGCGGCACCCCGAGCGCGCGCGGCGTTACCGTAGGTGTCTTCGCGCTCATTGTTAACGTGATCTACAGCATCATTTTGCTGTTCATGGGTCTGGAGACGAGCTTTGTCGTGGCGATTTTTGGCCACGCCCTGCCGTCTTCGATCCTGACGGGCCTGGTCGCCATTCCGTTTTTGATGTCCGGCGTCGTGCCGCAGTCCGGTTACGGATTCTCCGCACGTGGCGGTCGTCAGACGGGTATGCGCTTTAAGCCCAAGACTCGCAAACTCAAATAGGGGAGGCTCGTAGATGTCTTCCCAGATGACGGTTGTTATCGCCGGTATCGTGCTGCTCGTGGCCATTGTGGTCGCACTGGTCATTATGCGTCGCGGCGATTCCCGTTTTACCTACGACACGCAGCATGGAACGGCCCCGCGCGCCACCGAGGGCGAGGGCAATACCGCAGCGACCGCCTTCAAGGGCCGCTTCTCCATCCTCACCGCAGGCGTGGGCGCGATGTTTGCGGCGCTTGGCGTTAAGCTGTGGGGCATGCAGATGGTCTCGTCGGACTATTACGAGAAACAGGCCAACAGCAATCAGACCCGCACCGTCACCACGCCCGCCGTTCGCGGGCGCATTCTCGATCGCAACGGCGTGGCGCTGGTGCAAAATCGCCCCTCGCTTGCCGTTGTCGCCTATCGCGACCTTGCCGACGATACCGTGTTGGTCCATCATCTCGCTAACGTCCTCGGCATGCCCTATGTGGCGGTTTTACGCAATATTCAGGACAACTCCGAGGGTGCTCAGAGCCTGCATACTATCGCGACGGACGTTCGTCGCTCCACGGTTGCCTATATTCAGGAGCACGCCGGCGAGTTCCCGGGCGTCAAGATTGCCGAGCGCACCGAGCGTCAGTATCCGTACGGTGAGACGGCATGCCATATCTTGGGCTATACCGGCACCATTACCTCCGAGCAGCTCGAGACGCAGAACAAAAAGTCTTCTGACGACGACGATGCTTCTGCGGGTCAGATTACGTATCAGTCGGGCGATATCGTGGGCCAGGCGGGCGTTGAGAGCTACTATGAAAACCTGCTGCAGGGCATCCGCGGCGAGCAGACCGTCAAGGTCGATGCCTCGGGTAACGTGACCGGTCAGGCCGGCGCCGTGCCCGCCAAGGCCGGCTCCGACATTAAACTCACACTCGACCTTAAGATTCAGCAGGCTTGCGAGACGGCACTGGCGAGTGCCATTGAGCTTGCCAAGACCACGGGTTACAGCAATGCCGGTAACGGTGCCGTGGTGTGCCTCGATCCCAATAACGGCGAAATTCTGGGCATGGCAAGTGAGCCCAAGTTTGATCCGTCCGTTTTTATCGGCGGCGTCTCCAACGACGTGTGGACCGAACTCAACGACGACGAGGGTTCGCACCCGCTGCTCAACCGCGCCATCAGCGGCCAGTACATGTCGGCCTCGACCATTAAGCCGCTCTCGGCGCTGGCCGGTCTTGAGTTTGGAACCTACACTTCAACACAGACAACCAACTGCACGGGCTATTGGACGGGCCTGGGCAAGGCTTGGGGCAAGCGCTGCTGGCTGACGTCTGGTCACGGCACCATGACGCTGCAGTCGGGTATCGCCAACTCGTGTGACCCCGTCTTCTACGACATGGGCAAGGCATTCTTTTATGACGAGCAGCATCCCGAGGGCCTGCAGGAGGTCTTTCGTCGCTGGGGTCTGGGTAAGACCTGCGGTATCGACCTGCCGAGTGAGGGCGCGGGGCGCATTCCCGATGCGGAGTGGAAAGAGTCGTATTTTACCGACGCCTCGGCCGAGGACCGCAAATGGAATGCCGGTGATATGACCAACATTGCCATCGGCCAGGGCGACATCCTGGTGACGCCCCTGCAGATGGCGTGCGCCTATATGGGTCTTGCCAACGGCGGCAAGCAGTACGTGCCGCACGTGTTCTTGTCGGCCGTTTCGCGCGATGGTGATGGCGATGCCTATAAGTACAACGGCAAGGGCAAGAAAAAGCGCTTGGAGGCCAAGATCAACAGCGATGCCGACCTGACGCTGGTCCGCAACGGCATGCACGACGTGATCTATGTGGCGTCTACGTCGTTGGCGGCGCACTTTAACACGCTGACGCCGCAGGTCTTCGGCAAGTCGGGCACGGGCGAGAAGAGCGGCGAGGACGAATACGCCTGGTTTTGCGCCTATGCTCCGGCCGACGACCCCAAGTATGTCATTGCTACTGTCCTGGAGCAGGGCGGTGGCGGCTCGGATACCGCGATGCATGTCGTGCGTGACGTGCTCGGTGCGATTTATGACGAGCCCGATACCTCATCGGCTTCGGGCGATTCTTCGGTTCGATAGGAGGTTGCGATGGATTTTTCTCCGGCGGATCTGTTCCGTTCAACCAAGACCGGCTCTCGCAGCAGCCTGGACCGCGTCAACAAGCAACTTTCGGCCTCGCGCGGTACGTTTCGCCAAAAGGTGCATATCGGTGTGCTGCTGGCTACCGTCGCGCTCGTTGCCTATGGCGCCATCATTATTTGGTCGGCGTCACAGTTTAAGGCCGACGCCTCATTCTCGCGCCACCTGCTGGGCATTGGCATTGGCGCGGTGCTTGCGGTGCTCGTCTGGCGTACCGATCTGCGCGGTATTTCCAATTTTTCGACGGCGTTGCTCGTCATCGACCTGATCGTGATCTTCTCGCCCAAGATTCCGGGTCTGTCCTATACGGGCGGCTTGGGAATGACGGGTTGGATCAAGATTCCCGGTATCGGCCTGACCTTCCAGCCCGTTGAGCTTGCCAAGCTCATCACCATTTTCTTTATGGCCACGCTTGGCTCGCAATACAACGGCCGCATCGATACCGTTCGCGACTACGTCAAGCTCTGCGGCATGCTGTCCATCCCGTTTTTGGCCGTCGTTGCCATGGGCGACCTGGGCTCGGGCCTGGTCGTGCTGGTCTCGGGCGCCATCGTCATCTGCATGAGCGGTGCGCGCCGCGAATGGGTGCTGTCGACCCTGGCCCTGCTTGTGGGCCTGGTGGCCCTCGTCCTGGCGCTCGATTCGGTCTTTGATTCGTTGCTCGGCCACGATGTGCTCATCAAGCAGTATCAGATGAACCGCCTGACGGTCTTTATCGACCCCGATAATGCCGATTCGGACGATGCCTACAACCTGCAGCAGTCGCTTATCGCCGTTGGCTCGGGCGGCTTCTTTGGTAAGGGTTTGGGCCATGCGACGCAGTCGGCCGGCGGCTTTCTTCCTGAGTTCCACACCGACTTTGTCTTCGCCTTCCTATCCGAGACCTTTGGCTTTTGCGGTTCCTTTTTGCTCCTGTGCCTCTACGTGCTGCTGATCTTTTCGACGATTCGCGTCGCCTTTAAGTGTGAGTCGCTGTTCTTGCGCCTATCGTGTGTGGGCATCGTTGGCATGTGGGCGTTCCAGACCTTCGAAAACATCGGCATGTGCATTGGCATGATGCCGATTACCGGTATTCCGCTACCGTTTATTAGCTTCGGTTCGTCTTCGATGATGATTCAGCTGCTGACGGTGGGTATCGTACAATCCATATGGCGGCATCGTTCGGGCGCCGCGTAACCGCTGGAGGGGTTTGCTATGAAAATTCCCGTAGATAAGCTGACCCGCGCTTTTAAGATGGGCGCGTCCGTTAAGAAGGATTCCGATACGCCGGTGCGCGTCTCGGTCTATTTGGATTCGTCCGCCTCGCGCTTTCTGGCCGAGACGGTGCGTGACGCCTTTGTGCCGCAGACGACCTCGGGCATTGTGCGCGTCGAGCGTCTGGGGGAGGAGCGAATTGCTCCAAAGACCGATACCGATGTGGTACTGGTGCTCTCGTGCGGTTCCGACCGCTTGGAGAGTGCCGTGCAGGAGCTCGTGATCGCCGGCGCGCCCGTGTGCGTGCTTGCCGAGTCTGCTGTGGAGGTGCCGTTTATCGAGGAGTCCACGCCCATGCTCGGCGTGGTGGCGGCAACCGATAAGACGTATCTGCTCGAGACGCTTGCCCGCTGGATTCTCGATCGCACCGAAAAGGAAACGGCTTTTGCGGCGAACTTTGCCTTCATGCGCATCGCGGCGGCCAATCGTATCATTACCTCGTGCGCGCTCACCAATATGGCGACCGGTGCGCTGGTGTTTTTGCCGGGCGCCGATTATCCCGTTATGGCGCTGGCTCAGGTGGGCATGCTCTTTGAGCTCGCTGCCGTCTTTGGACGCGGCATTAAGCCTGAGCGCGGCTACGAGGTCGCGGGCGTGCTTGCCGGCGGTCTTGTGATCCGCGCGGTCACCCGTGCGCTCGTCAAGCAGACGCCGCATATTGGGTTTGCCGTCAAGGCGCTCACTGCTGCCGCGGGCACCTATGGCATGGGCCGTGCGCTCGTTTCGCTCTACGAGCGCGATGTCGACTACAGCCGTGCCAACGAGGTGGTCACTGCCACATTCTCCCGCGTTCGCGATCTGGTGACCACGGTCGCGGGCGCTACCCGTCCTATGGCGTCCTATGAGGACGCATCCGATCTCGCTGCTTAGGGGTTTTCCGTTGCGCGTTCCGTATCAAGACAGTTTTCATTTAATTGAGCCGCTGCTCGCCAAGGTCGAAAAGCCGAGTCGCTATATCGATCACGAGTGGGGCACGCTTTCAAAGGCCGATGCCGACTATCGTTGCTGCCTGATCTATCCGGATGTGTACGAGGTTGGTTTGCCCAACCAGGGCATCGCCATCCTCTACAACATCCTTAACCAGGCCGAGGGCATCTCCTGCGAGCGTGGCTATGTGCCGTGGCCCGATATGGGTGACGCCATGCGCGAGGCGGGTATTCCCCTGCTGTCGCTCGAAGGCGCTGCCCCCGTCGCTTCGTTTGATATCGTCGGCCTGCATGTGCCGCACGAGATGGCGGTGACGAACTTCCTCGAGGCACTCGACCTCGCTGGCATTCCGCTGTTAGCGGCCGACCGAGGTGAAGACGACCCCATCATCATCGCCGGCGGCCCCTCGGTGTACAACCCCGAGCCGTACGCGGCCTTCTTCGATGCCATCCTCATCGGTGAGGGCGAGGAATCGCTGCTCGAGACCTGCCAGCTGCATCGCCGCCTGCGTGACGAAGGGGTCCCGCGCGCGCAGATTGTCGAGCAGCTTGCATCCATTGCCGGCAACTACGTGCCGTCGCTCTATGAGGTTCGTCACGACGAGCCCTGCTCGCCGCATGGCTACACCGTGCCGCGTGAGGGCAAGGATGCGCCGACCGTGGTCTACAAGCGCGTCGTCGAGGATTTCGGTGCCACGAATCCGCTGTCGCAGTCGTGCGTGCCCTATGCGCAGCTGGTCCACGACCGCCTGTCTATCGAGATCCTGCGCGGCTGCGCCCGCGGCTGTCGTTTTTGCCAGGCCGGCATGACCTATCGCCCGGTGCGCGAGCGCTCGGCCGACCAGATCGTCTCGTCGGTGATTCAGGGTCTGGAAAAGACCGGCTATGACGAGGTGTCGCTGACCTCGCTCTCCACGACCGACCACTCCTGCATTCGTGACGTGCTCGGCAGGCTCAACCGTCGCCTGGAGGATACGGGTATTCGCGTGTCTATTCCGTCGCAGCGCCTGGATTCATTTGGCGTGGATATGGCCGAGTCGGTCGCCGGCGAAAAGAAGGGCGGCCTGACGTTCGCACCCGAGGCCGGCAGCCAGCGCATGCGCGACATCATTAACAAGAACGTGACCGAGGAGGACCTGGACCGTGCGGCCAAGGCGGCCTTCGAGGCCGGCTGGAACCGCATGAAGCTCTACTTTATGATGGGCCTTCCCGGCGAGCGCGACGAGGACATCGTGGCCATCGCCAATCTGGCCGATCACGTGCTGGAGCTCGGTCGTTCCGTGGTGCCCAAGGCTCGTCGCGGCTCGATCTCGGTGTCCATCTCGGTTTCGGTGTTTATCCCCAAGGCTGCCACGCCGTTCCAGTGGTGCCCGCAGCTCGACTACGACGACGTCAAGCGTCGCCAGAAGCTGCTTATCACGAGCGTTCGCAACCGTGCCGTCCGCGTGCATTACCACGATGCCGAGACCTCGCTCATCGAGGCCGCGCTGTCCCGCGCCGGGCGTGACATGACGCCCGTCATCATCGATGCTTGGCGCGCGGGCTCTCGCTTTGACGCCTGGGTAGAGCATTTCTCGCTCGATAACTGGAAGGAGGCTGCTGCCAAAAACGGCATCGACCTCAATGAGCTCGTGCACCTGCCCTACGAGTTGGACTGGCGCCTGCCGTGGGAGCACGTGAGCCCCGGCTGCACGCGCGGCTTCCTCGAGCGCGAGTACCGTCGCTCGCTCGAGGGTGTCACGACTCCCGACTGCACTCGCACGTCGTGCACCGGCTGCGGAATCTGCCCCACGCTCCACGCCAAGAATGTATTGATGGGTGATCGCGCATGAGTGAGCGCCTGACCGACAACCCCACGCTCTTTAGGCTTCGTGTTCGCTATGGCAAGCGTGATCGCCTTAAGTACCTGGGCCATCTCGAAGTAATCCATACCATTGAGCGCATCGTGCGCCGTGCGGGACTTCCCTATGCCGTCACGCAGGGCTTCTCTCCGCACATGCGCGTGGGCTTCTCTTCGGCACTACCGGTGGGTACGTCGTCGACCTGCGAGTGGTATGACCTGTTTATGACCGAGTTCGTGGCGCTCGACGAGGCGTTTGGGCGTCTGGCTGCGGCGTCTCCGGCCGATCTGGCACCCATTGAGGCAGCGTACATCGACGTGCGCACGCCGGCGTTGACGGCGCAGCTCACGCGCCTGTCGTATCGCATCGACCTGCACTTGGATCCCGAGGCGCCCGTAAGCGCCGACGAGGTGCGTCGTGCGATCGACACGTTGCGCGCGGACCATGGCATCGACTACGCGCGCGGAAAAAAGAGCAAGCGCTTGGATTTGGATCACACGCTCGTGGGCTATGAGCTCACGGCTGGGGAGCGTCCGGACCATTTGGTGCTCATGCTCGACACCCATGCCGATAATGAGGGCTCCATGCGTCCGGAAATTTTGCTTTCTGCAGCTGATGTTTTGTTGCAGGGCTTGACCCCGGGCGTGGATGCACCTATTGTTTCCACCGGTATGCAAGACCTCGTGACCATCTGCTCCTACGATGTCGAGCGTCAGAATCAAGCATGCGAGGACGACGAGGGCCGACTCGTCAGCCCCATACCTGTGCGAACTTGTGGATTTGCTCCACATACTCGTTGACGGGGGTATTTTCGCCTGCTACTATATTCGGCTGTTGCACTAACTGATGCATGAAGGGCAAGTAAACATGTACGCAATCGTTAACACGGGCGGCAAGCAGTACAAGGTCGCCACCGACGATGTCATCACCGTCGAGAAGATCGAGGGCAATGAGGGCGACAAGGTCACCCTGCCGGTCATCTTCCTCAACGATGGTAAGAAGATCGTCACCGATCCCGACAAGCTGGCCAAGGCCAAGGTTACCGCTCAGATCGTTGAGCAGTTCAAGGGCGAGAAGCAGCTGGTCTTCAAGTTCCACAAGCGTAAGCGCTATCGTCGTCTGAAGGGTCACCGTCAGCAGCTCACCAAGCTGAAGATCGTGAAGGTCCAGGCTACCTCCCGCGCCAAGAAGGCTGTCAAGGCAGAGGCCGAGGCTGTTGCCGAGGCTCCCGTCGCCGAGTAGATTACACTCGTAACGAAAGAGTAGGTATACACAATGGCACACAAAAAAGGACTCGGTTCCTCCCGTAATGGCCGTGACTCCCGCGGTCAGCGCCTTGGCACGAAGCGCTATGCCGGCCAGACGGTAACCACGGGCACGATTCTCGTCCGTCAGCACGGCACGCACATCCACCCGGGTGAGAACGTTGGCCGTGGCAAGGACGACACGCTGTTCGCGCTGGTCGACGGTACCGTTGAGTTCCACAAGGGTATCAAGCACAGGGTCAGCGTACGCCCGCTCGCGAACGCGTAATTCACCCTTCATAGAGCACATATGTGGGAGGCACTTGAGTTTTAGGATTCAAGGGTCTCCCTCTTTTTGTAGGAGGCGATTCTGTTGTCACAGTTCACCGATATCAGCCGCATTAACGTGTGCGGCGGCGACGGCGGAGCCGGATGCATGTCGTTTAGGCGCGAGGCATTTGTCCCCAAGGGCGGCCCCGATGGCGGCGACGGCGGTCGTGGCGGCAATGTCGTCATCCAGGCCGATGCTCAGCTGTCTTCGTTGATCGATTACCGCTTTAAGCATCACTTCCGCGCCGAACGCGGCACGCATGGGCAGGGTGCCCGTCGTAACGGTAAGAGCGGCGAGGACCTGATCCTGAAGGTTCCCATGGGCACCGTGGTGCGTGAGCTCGACCCCGAGACGCAGACCCCGATGTTCGAGATTGCCGATCTGGTGCACGATGGCGAGCGCGTTGTCGTGGCGCCCGGCGGTGTCGGTGGCCTGGGCAACACGCACTTTGTGACGTCGGTGCGCCGCGCGCCCGCGTTCGCTCAGCTGGGCGAACCGGCCGAGGAGCACTGGATTGAGCTTGAGATGAAGCTTATGGCCGATGCCGCACTCGTGGGCTTCCCCTCAGTGGGCAAGTCCTCGCTCATCGCGCGCATGAGTGCCGCCCGTCCCAAGATCGCCGACTATCCGTTTACAACGCTCGTGCCGAACCTCGGCATGGTGCGTGCCGGTGAGTATTCTTACGTCGTTGCCGACGTTCCTGGTTTGATCGAGGGCGCGAGCGAGGGCAAGGGCCTGGGCCACCAGTTCCTGCGCCACATCGAGCGTACGGCGCTCATCATGCACGTCGTCGACATGACGGGCGGTTTTGAGGATCGCGACCCGGTCGAGGATTATCGCATCATCAACCGTGAGCTCGAGCAGTATGGCGCCGAGCTTTCGGAGCGTCCGCAGATCGTCGTCGCCAACAAGTGCGATGCGCCGGGCACGGCCGACAAGATTGCCGACCTCAAGCGCGCCGCGCTCGACGATGGACACATGTTCTTTGCCGTGTCCGCCGTGACGGGCGCCGGCCTCAACACGCTGATGCTTGCCGTGGGCGAGCAGGTGGCTAAGCTGCGCGCCGAGCTGGCGGTCTCCGATGAGCCGGTCGATCTGCGCGACGAGGAGTGGGAGCGCCGCCGTCTGCAGCGCGAGAAGCGTTTCCGCATTGTCCAGGAAGAGCCCGGTGCCTTCCGTGTGATTGGTCGCGCGATTGAGCGCATGGTCATCCAGACCGACTGGGAAAACGAGGAAGCTGTCATCTACCTGCAGCATAAGTTTGCGCGCATGGGTGTCGACGATGCGCTCGAGAAGGCCGGCTGCCGTGCGGGCGACGAGGTCCGCATTTGCCAGCGCGCCTTTGACTTTGAGGGCGCTGAGGACTTCTCGGAGTACGAGGAGCTCGAGGACGCTGGCGAGGACGTTGCCGTTGAGGCCCTTGACGTGGCCGATGCTCCGGATGAGGGCGTCGAGGTTGTCGATGCGGCGGATGCCGCGGACGATGCCGAGACCTCGGAGGGCGAGTAAGCCATGTCGCTGCGCGGTGGAATCGGTTTGCCCGAGCTGCCCATAAAAGAGGGCAAGGAGTTTCGGCTTGGCATTATGGGCGGCACCTTCGACCCGATTCATTACGGGCACTTGGTGACTGCCGAGCAGGCGCGCGAGTCGCTCGACTTGGACGCTGTGCTCTTTATGCCGGCCGGCTCTCCTGCCTTTAAACTCGACAAACCGGTGACGCCTGCTGAGGACCGTTATGCCATGACGGTTCTCGCCACCGCCGCGAATCCGGCTTTTTTGGCGAGCCGTTTCGAGATCGACCGTCCGGGCGTGACCTATACTGCCGATACGCTTCATGCCCTTCGCGACTTTTACCCGCCGCAGGTAAAGCTCTACTTTATTACGGGCGCCGACGCGATTATCGATATTGTGACCTGGCATGATGCCGAGCGAATTGCTGAGCTTGCTACCTTTATTGCGGCGACGCGACCGGGTTTTGATATCGATACGGCGCGTGCCCGAATCAAAGAGTCGGGGCTGCCGTTCGATGTGCGCTATATTCAGATTCCGGCGCTGGCGATCAGCTCGACGAACATTCGTAAGCGAGTTGCCCGCGGCATGAGCGTGCGCTATCTTACGAGCGAGTCTGTGCTCGGCTACATTCGCAAGCGCAGTTTGTATGTCGATCTGGGTCAAGAAGATTTTGAGTGATGGGGGCTACGTTGTCGGTAGAGGATCAGTTTGAGGGCGATGAGCGCGCGCTGCTCAAGCGCATTCAAGAGCTGCTCGATGTTCGCATGAAAGATAAGCGCAAGCGCTATGTGCATTCGCTGGGTGTTGCCGAGACCGCACTTCATCTGGCCGAGGTCTACGGCGTTGACCGCTTTGATGCCGCTGCCGCCGGCTTAATTCACGACTGGGACAAGGTGCTTTCCGATGACGAGCTCGTGGCCCGCGCGCTTCACTATGGCATCAAGGTTGCCGGCTCTCCTTCCGCCGCGACGCCGCTTTTGCATGGCCCTGTTGCCGCCTATGAGCTTCCGCAGCTTTTTCCCGAGCTGTCACCGGCCGTTTTCCAGGCTGTCGACCGTCACACCGTGGGTGCCTGCGACATGACGCCGCTCGATATGGTGGTCTTTGTGGCAGATGCCATCGAGCCCAACCGCCACGGCGACTATGCCCATGCGCTGCGCAAGATGGTGGGGAAGTCCTCGCTCGACGAGTTGTTCTTCTCCTGTTTTGCGCAGGGTCTGGTCTATGTGATCCAGTCCGGGCGCTATCTTTATCCCACGGCTTTTACGATTTACAACCATTACGCCCAGCTGCGCTAGCTCGGGTGTGTCTAGAAAGAGGTATTCCATGGCCGACGAGACCATGACTGACGAGCAGATTCTTGAAGGTGTGGAGCACAAGAGTTTCGTTGCCACGTCCGACCGCACCGCCGCCTCGCTGTCCGCGAGCGGTGTCGCCGCCGAGGATGTCGCCCGCGCCGCCGCGCAGGCCGCCTACGACAAGAAGGGCGAGGACGTGCAGGTGCTCGACCTGACCGAGCTTTCCGACGTGTGCGACTACTTTGTGCTTGCCACCGGTACCAACAACCGCCAGGTCGATTCGATCGTCGACGAGATCGAGGAGAAGGTCGCCGAGGCTTGCGGCGAGCATCCTTTCTCCATCGAGGGCCGCGAGCAGAAGACCTGGATGCTCATGGACTACGGCTCGGTTGTCGTCCACGTCTTCACTCCCGAAGCCCGCGACTTCTACCGCCTAGAAAAGCTCTGGGGTGACGCCCCCCAGCTCCCCCTCAATCTCCTCTAGTAGCTCATTTGATACGGGGCTTTTTAGCTAGCTTCGCGCATTTCGCCGGGCAGTTGCGGTTTTCCGCACCTGCCCGGCTTTCTTTTTGCCTAAAGGCGGTTAATCGTTGAAGCGGGATTGGCGGCCGAAAGATAGGGCGGTGTCGCCGAACTTGTCTCGGACGGCGTCGATAGCGACCGAGAGGTCGCGACGGTCGCTTGATTGGGCTCCGCGGTCATCGACTTCGCAGAACAGGTCGGTCTGGATGCCGCCTTGGTGGTCGAAGTCGCTCATGCCGATGCCCGCTAAGCGAACATGCATGCCTTCCTGCCAGATGTTGTCGAGCAGTTCGAGTGCAACCGCCACGAAGATGTTCTCATCGTCGGTCGGATGAGGCAGCCGGCGCTGTGCCGTACGCCCGCTGCCATACGAATACTTAAGCTTGAGCGTTACCGTGCCGCCCGTCAGTCCCTGACGGCGCAGGCGGCGTCCAACCGACTCACCCAGCAGCGCAATCGCCGCTTCGATGTCCCCGCGCTCAGTCAAATCTTTCGCAAAGGTGCGCTCATTGCTCACCGATTTAACCTCGCGCTCTTCATCGAGACTCGTGACTTCGGAGATTTCAAGTCCCAGCGCACGCTGACGCATACGTTCGCCGTTGACGCCAAAAATAGAGGCCAAGGTGGATTCCGGCGCGCGTGACAGCTCGCCGAGCGTGTAGATGCGCATACGGCGCAGTCGCTCCTCGGCCGAGCGCCCGATGCCGCTCATGGCAGATACCGGCAGCGCGGCCAAAAAGCGCTGCTCGGTTCCGGGGCGCACGATGGTCAGTCCAAACGGCTTATCACGCTCGCTTGCGATCTTTGCGACCGTCTTGTTGCAGCCCACGCCAATGGAGCAGGTCACTCCCAGCGCTGCCACGCGGTCGCTTATACGCCGCGCAACCAGTAGCGGGTCTTCGGGCGCAAAGCGACCCGGTGTGATATCGATAAAGGCTTCGTCGATGGATACGCGCTCAACGCGCGGCGTCTCCTCGGCAAGAATTGCCATGACCTGCGCGCTCACCTCGCGGTAGCGATCAAAGTGCCCGTGCGTCCAAATGGCTTGCGGGCACAAGCGCCGCGCCTCGGCCGAGGCCATGGCAGAGTGCACGCCAAAGCGACGTGCCTCATACGAACACGTGGACACGACGCCACGCGAATCGGCGTCTCCGCCCACGATGAGCGGCTTTCCGCGCCACTCGGGGTGGTCGAGCATCTCCACGCTCGCAAAAAACGCATCGAGGTCCATCAGGCCCACCGCCGGACCCGTCCAGGGGGGCGGCGTGACGCCCATGGCATCCTCATAACCGTATGTATGTTCGCGTCTTTCCATGTCATGAGTATACCGCGCAGCTCATGTGGGGTGCGTGTATGTGCTTGCAAATCCCGAATTCTTGTCTAAGATATGGATTTGCCCTCGACTACACCGAAGAAGTTGGTCTCACGGACTTCACCTGCCCGCGTCGATGGCGTATTATGTTCAACTGTTTGTTTGTAGTTGCAGCCTAAAGCTGCTTGGTTGGAGGAGTTTCCTTTGGCAGTCAAGATTCGCCTTGCTCGTCACGGCGCTAAGAAGCGTCCGTACTACCGTGTCGTCGTCGCCGATTCCCGCGCCCCGCGTGACGGTCGTATCATCGAGGAGGTTGGCCGCTACAACCCGATGACCGCCCCCAAGACCATCAACCTCGACCTCGAGAAGATCGCCGACTGGCAGTCCAAGGGCGCTCAGCTCACCGACGCCGTCGCCGCTCTGGTCAAGGCCGCCAACGAGGGCGAGAAGACCGAGACCGTCGTCAAGAAGTCCAAGAAGCAGCTCGCCAAAGAGGCCGAGGCCGCTAAGGCTGCCGCTGAGGCCGCTGAGGGCGCCGAGGAGTAAATCGTGCCTGAGGTTGACGCTGCACAGCTCGAGGGTGAGGCAATGCTCTCAGATCGCATCGCCGATCTCGTCGAATATCTCGTTGTTCAGATCGTCGACGACCCGGATTCCGTGAGCCTTGAGGTCATCGATGGTGACGACGCCTCTACGATCGAGGTTTCTGTCGCCGAGGATGACGTCGCTAAGGTCATCGGCCGTCGTGGCCGTACCATCAAGGCCATTCGCACGCTCGCCCGTGCACTGGCCGCTCGCCTCGACACTGCTGTCGAGGTAGAGGTTCTGGGCTAGGACCTTGAGGTCCCAGTACAAAAACATCGCCCGTGTGGTCAAGCCGCACGGAAGGAAGGGGGAGGTCCTCGCGCAGCCGCTGCGGGGGCTTCCTTCTGTATTAGAGCCGGGTATGCGCGTCGCCCTGACGCCGCCGGCGCTCAAGCGCGACCGCTTTTGCACGGTCGTGTCCGTCACCGATACGGGCGATGGCGATCTGGTCTCGTTTGAGGGCATTGACGACTTGACGGCCGCCGAGGGCATCACGGGATGCTATGTGTTGGCAAATCGTGACGATTTTGAGCTCGATTCACTCGACGCCGCCTATACCGACCTGATGGGTCGCGAGGTGGTCGACGAGCGCTTCGGTTCACTCGGCACGATCGTCGAGATCATGTCGACGCCCGCTAACGATGTTTGGGTTGTCGAGGGTGATCGGTACGGCGAGGTACTGATTCCCGTGATCGAGCAGGTTGTGCTCGATCTTCCCGACACAGGAACAATTTCCGTCCACGTTATGGACGGCCTGATCGATATGGACAAGTAGGGAGGACAACATGCTGATTGAGACCCTTTCGGTCTTTCCCGAGATGTTTGAGCCCGTCATGTCCACATCGATTTTGGGCCGCGCCCGCAAGGCCGGCCTTTTTGATTTTAAGGCGTATAACCTGCGCGACTGGACGCACGACCGCCATCGTACCGTCGATGACGAGCCGTACGGCGGCGGGCAGGGCATGCTCATGAAGGTCGAGCCTATTGCCGAGGCCATCGAGGCTATTAGCTCCGAGGGTCCTAAGCCCACCGTGGTGTTTTTTACCCCCTGTGGCGAGCCCTTTACACAGCATGTGGCCGAGCGCCTGCTCAAAAGCGAGCGCTTGCTGTTTGTGTGCAGCCGTTACGAGGGTGTCGACGAGCGTGCCTATGCGTATGCCGACGAGCGCCTGTCGATCGGCGATTACGTGCTCACGGGCGGCGAGCTTCCCGCTATGGTCGTTGCCGATGCCGTCGTACGCCTGATTCCCGGCGCCCTTGGTGACGAGATGAGCAACGTCGACGAGTCGTTCTCGACCGCCGAGGACGGAGGCCTGCTCGAGTATGCGCAGTACACTCGCCCTGCTGAATTCAACGGCGAGGGCGTGCCGCCGGTGCTCGTGAGCGGTGACCATGCCAAGGTTGACGCCTGGCGCCGTAAGAATGCCATCGAGCGCACCTGCCGCTGGCGTCCCGACCTGATCGAGACGGCACGGCTTACGCCCCAGGAGCGCGCATACGCGCAGGAGATTCTGGACGCTTCGTATTCGCAGAGCGAGGAGTGAGAATGGTTCCATCGCAGCATTCCGCGTTGAGGGGCGCTTTTGAGTGGGTCGCGGTCATCGCGATCGCGCTCGTGGCCACCTTCCTGATCCGCACCTTTGTGGTCGAGCCCTTTGTGGTACCCACCGGCTCCATGGAGGACACGATCGAGATTGGCGACCAGATCCTGGCACAAAAGGTGAGCCTCGAGCTCGGTCAGCCCGTCAAACAGGGTGATATCGTGGTGTTCCACAACCCCGATGCCACTTCCGAGCATGATGTTCTTGTCAAGCGTGTTATTGCCACGGCCGGTCAGACGGTCGACCTGCAGGACGGCAAGGTCGTCGTCGACGGCCAGGCGCTCGATGAGGACTATACGACCGGCATGAGTTGGCCGCTTTCGGTCCAAGCGCCTGGCGCCCAGGTGAGTTATCCCTACACCGTTCCCGACGGGTGCGTGTGGGTGATGGGCGACAACCGCGAAAACTCTGCCGACTCGCGCTACTTTGGTCCCGTCGATCGCTCTGATTTGATCGCTGTGGCGCTTGTGCGCTACTGGCCGCTCAACCGCATCGGCGCTATCGACTAAAAACCGCTATAGTACAGTACCTAACCGTGTAATCGTTTCGACGAGGGGATATTAGAGGCATGAACGCTTCATCGCTTTCCTTCCAAGACATCATCCTGCGCCTCCAGCAGTACTGGGGCGAGCAGGGCTGCGTCATTATGCAGCCCTATGACTCCGAGGTCGGTGCCGGTACCTTCCATACCGCGACCACGCTGCGCTCGCTCGGTCCCGCCGAATGGCGCACCTGCTATGCGCAGCCCTGCCGCCGTCCCGCCGACGGCCGCTACGGCGAGAACCCTAACCGCATGCAGCACTACTATCAGTTCCAGGTGCTCATTAAGCCCTCTCCGGTTAATGCTCAGGAGCTTTACCTGGGGTCTCTTGCTGCCATTGGCCTGGACCCCAACGACCATGACGTCCGTTTTGTCGAGGACGACTGGGAGAGCCCGACGCTGGGCGCCTGGGGCCTTGGCTGGGAGGTCTGGCTCAACGGCATGGAGGTCACGCAGTTCACGTACTTCCAGCAGGTGGGCGGTATCGAGGTCGACCCCGTGCCCGTCGAGATCACCTATGGCCTGGAGCGTATCGCCATGTACGCTCAGGGCGTCAACTCGGTCTACGATCTGGTGTGGAGCTATCTGCCCGACGGCACGCCCATGACCTACGGCGACGTGTTCCTCGAGAACGAGCGCGAGTTCAGTGCCTATAACTTTGAGGTCGCCAACGTCGAGATGATGCGTCAGAAGTTTGACGACTACGAGGCCGAGTGCCATTCCTGCCTGGAGCGCAAGCTGCCGTTGCCGGCGTACGACTGTGTCATGAAGTGCAGCCACGCCTTCAACCTGCTCGATGCCCGCGGCGCCCTGTCCGCGGTCGAGCGTGCCAACTACATCCTGCGCGTCCGCGCCGTCGCCAAGGCGTGCTGCGAGGCCTACATGGCCGAGGTCGCCGGAGTCAACGAGAATGCCGACCAGGAAGGCGAGGTGGCGTAAGCCATGGCAGACGCTAAGGATTTCCTGTTTGAGATCGGTACGGAGGAAATGCCCTCTGCACCGCTGAACAATGCCGTCAAGCAGCTTGGTACCATGATCGCCAAGGGTCTCGACGAGGCCGGTCTGGCCCACGGCGAGGTCCGCGTGATTTCGAGCCCGCGTCGCCTGGCTGCGCTCGTTGCCGACGTTGCCACCGCGACCGATGAGGTTCACGAGGTCAAGCGTGGCCCCGCGGCAAACATCGCCTTCGACGCTGACGGTAACGCCACCAAGGCCGCCCAGGGCTTCGCCCGCAAGTGCGGTGTGGCTGCCGAGGACCTGGTCCGTCGCGAGGACACCGACGGCCGTGAGTATGTCTTTGCCGAGAAGAACATTCCCTCCGCACCGGCAACCCCGATCCTGACGGCCCTGTGCGAGAAGACCATTGCCGGCCTGCAGTGGCCCAACTACCGCTCCCAGCGCTGGGGCCACGAGCACGCGACGTTCGTGCGTCCGGTCCGCTGGATTTGCTGCCTTCTGGGCGAGGATGTTGTGCCTGTGTCGTTTGCCGACGTGACGAGCGGCAACACCACGCGCGGCCATCGCGTGCTCGGCCCCGGTGACCACGTTGTCGCCAGCCCCGCCGCCTACGAGCAGGTACTCGAGGATGCCGGCGTGCTCTCTGCTGAGCGCCGTCGCGAGGCGATTCTCGCTGGTATCGCCGAGGTCGAGGCTGCCCGTCCCGGCTGCCATGTCGATACGCCCAAGAAGGTCTTTGAGGAGGTCATCAACCTTTGCGAGTGGCCGACGGTGCTCGTCGGTACCTTCGACGAGGAGTTCCTCAAGGTCCCGCACGAGATTATCTGCGAGTCCATGCTCACCAACCAGCGCTACTTCCCGATCTATGACGGCGAGGGCAAGCTCACGCGTGAGTTCGTGGTCGTTTCCAACAGCAAGCCCGAGAATGCCGAGCGCGTGATCGACGGCAACGAGCGCGTCGTGCGCGCCCGTCTGGACGACGCTAAGTTCTTCTACGAGGAGGACCTGAAGATCTCCCTCGACGAGTTCCGCGAGCGTCTGGCCAAGGTTGCCTTCCAGGAGAAGCTCGGCAGCGTGCTCGCCAAGTCCGAGCGCATCGAGCAGCTCGCGCTCGCTATTGCCCGCGAGGCTCATCTGGGCGCCCATCTTGCCGCCGACGCCGCTCGCGCCGCGCACCTGTGCAAGGCCGACCTGGTGTCCAACGCCGTCGTCGAGTTCACGAGTCAGCAGGGCGTGATGGGCGGTTACTACGCCACCGCGATGGGGGAGAACGACGAGGTCGCCCACGCCATTCGCGATCATTATCGTCCCCGCTTTGCCGGTGACGAGCTGCCTGAGGGCACCGCTGGCTGCATCGTGGCCTGCGCCGACAAGCTTGATACCATCGCCGGTATCTTTGCCATCGGCGAGCCCCCGACTGGCTCCTCCGACCCCTACGCGCTGCGTCGTGCCGCTATCGGCATTATCAACATCCTGCGCGACCGTCTGCCGATCGACCCCACGTCGCTCATCGACTTTGCCCTCGAACTCTACAGTGAGCAGGGCATTGAGTTCGACGCCGCCGAGGTCGCCCAGCAGGTTCGTGACTTCTTCCATGGCCGCCTGGTGAGCATGGCCCGCGACGAAAAGATCCCGGCCGATACCGTTGCCGCCGTCTCCGCGGTGCACATTATCGCCCCGTCCGTCTTCTTCGCCCGCTGCGCCGCCCTCGACGAGGCCCGCAAGAACGACGCTGAGACGTTCGACAACCTGGCGACCGCCTATGCCCGCGCCGCGCATATCTCCAAGCCTGAGCTTGGTGCGGAGTATGACCGCAGCCTGATGGGCGAGGTCGAGCTCGCGCTCGCCGACGCCTCCGAGGCCGCTCAGACCGCTGTCGATGCCGCCCTTGCTGCCGAGGACTACCCGGCCGCATTTGCCGCCCTCGCCGCCCTGCGCGCGCCCATCGACCGTTTCTTCGATGAGGTCATGGTCATGGACAAGGACGAGCAGCTTCGCGATAATCGCCTTAAGCTGCTCAACCGCTTCGAGGCCGTTTTCTCCGGCATTGCCAACATCGGTGAGCTTGCCCGCAAAAAGTAAGCCAGCCTGCGCATAAGCGCAAAAGGAGCCCCGCATGGATTGCCCGGTCACCGCTCGTCCCACCGCTATCGTTATCTCCGACTCGCTCGGCGATACCGCTTGTGAGGTGGTGCTTGCGGCGTCCGGGCAATTTGATGTAGGGGCTTTTCGCGTTTTGCGCCTGCCTAAGGTGACCTCCGTGGAGCAGGTCAAGTCATTTGTGGGGCCGCGCGTCGATGCCGACCATCGCGATATCGCCGTGTTCCATACCATCGTCGACCCGGCCCTTCGTGCTCGCGTGCTCGACTACTTGGGCATGCTGCACATTCGCTCGGTCGACCTGATCGGTCCGACGCTCGCCGTGCTGTCTTCGCTCGTCGGCGTGCCGCCCAAGGGTGTGGCGGGCGTGATTCACAAGACCGACGATCGGTATTTCCATCGTATCGAGGCCATGGAGTATTTCGTTGAGCACGATGACGGTCGTGGTTGTGACGATCTGTCGGGTGCCGATATCGTGCTGCTGGGTGTGTCGCGTACATCCAAGACGCCGCTGTCGATGTATTTAGCCTATCAGGGTTACAAGGTTGCCAATGTCCCGTTGGCACATGGTATGGAGCCGCCGAAGTCGATTTACGAGGTCGACCCCATGCGTCTGTTCGGCCTGATTTCGACCGTTGACGTGATTTCTGAGATCCGCGATAGCCGCTTGGGCGATGACTACGCTCGTGCCGTTGCCGGCTCCTATGCCGAGCCCGAGAGCGTGCGCGGCGAGCTTGAGGAAGCTCGTGCCCTCATGAAGCGCTTAGGCTGCTTTGTTGTGCGTACCGACGGCAAAGCCATCGAGGAAAGCGCTGCCGAGATCATTGCTCACCTCGAAGAGATTCAAGAGGCAAGAGCCCGCCGTGCCGCCCGCCGCGCTCAACAAAAGTAGCTCACTTGGGACAAGGTTGTTTGGGTAGCTAATTTGGGACGGGGCTCTTTTAGCTAACCAAAGAGAATACTTGGAAATAATGCTGATAAATGGTAAAGCGATTTAGCAAAAACATCGCATCCGACCTGCACTTTCCTTGTAGTGGTATCTTCATAAGGTAACCACCTTTACCTACCGTTTACCGCCGGTTTTAGCACGTTTACCAAACCGCGCACCCTCTGCTCAAGCCTGTCCAAAACCCGCCGTATAGTTCCCTCACGGCCCGCATCCGGCGGGTCGATTCGTTACCACGGTCGTGCGCGTAAGCGCATGGAAGGGGAAGTATCGTGAGCGACTGCAAGAGGGTTTACCGTTTTGGAACCGACGCCCAGGGCACCTGTGTCACTGAGGGCGACAAATCCATGAACTTCGTGCTTGGCGGCAAGGGCGCAAACCTTGCCGAGATGAGCCGCATCGGCCTGCCGGTTCCCGGTGGCTTTACCATTACCTGCCAGACCTGTGTCGAGTACTCCGGTGCCGGCAACGTCTGGCCCGAAGGCGCACTCGATGAGATCGTTGCCGCCGAGGCGGACCTCGAGGCCCGTTGCGGCAAGAAACTCGGCGATGCCTCCGATCCGCTGCTCGTGTCGGTTCGCTCGGGCGCTCCGTTCTCCATGCCCGGCATGATGGACACGGTCCTCAACCTGGGCCTCAACGACGATTCCGTCCAGGGCCTTATCGCGCAGACGCAAAACCCGCGCTTTGCCTGGGACAGCTACCGTCGCTTTATCCAGATGTTCTCCAACGTCGTCATGGGCGTCGACGCCGATCTATTCGAGAACGCCCTGACCCAGGCCCGCCTGGTCGCCGGCGTTCGTGTCGATTCCGAGCTTTCGGCCGAGGACCTGCAGGAGCTCGTCGAGACCTTTAAGGGCATCTTCTCCGAGAACGTCGAGGCGACCCTGTATCCCGAGCTCGAGGTCGCCGACGGTAAGCCCGTTTTCCCGCACGATCCGGAGCTCCAGCTGCGCCTTGCCATCCAGGCCGTCTTTGGCAGCTGGATGAACGAGCGCGCCTGCATCTACCGCAAGCAGCACGGCATTTCCGACGAGCTCGGCACCGCCGTCAACGTCCAGGCCATGGCCTTTGGCAACAAGGGCGAGACCTCTGCGACCGGCGTCGCCTTTACGCGCAACCCGGCCGACGGCACCAAGGAGTTCTATGGCGACTTTTTGGTGAATGCCCAGGGCGAGGACGTCGTCGCCGGCATCCGCAACACCGAGCCCATCGCCGACCTCAAGACTACCTCGGGCCTCGAGTCCGCAGGCGAGGAGCTCGAGCGCGTGTTCCTGACGCTCGAGGATCATTACCGCGATATGTGCGATATCGAGTTTACCATCGAGCAGGGCAAGCTCTGGATGCTCCAGACCCGCGTGGGCAAGCGCACCGCCACTGCCGCCCTGCGCATTGCTATCGAAATGGTCGAGGAGGGCCTCATCACCCGCGAGGAGGCCGTGAGCCGCATCGATCCCGCGCAGCTCGATCAGCTCCTGCACCCGCAGTTCGACGCCTCCAAGAAGTACGAGGCCCTGGCCAGCGGCCTTAACGCCAGCCCCGGTGCCGCCGTGGGCGAGGTCGTGTTCTCGAGTGATGACGCCGTCGCGCGTTCTGCCGAAGGCCATAAGGTCATTCTGGTCCGCTGGGAGACCAACCCCGACGACCTGAAGGGCATGGTTGCCGCCGAGGGCATCCTGACCAGCCACGGTGGCAAGACGAGCCATGCCGCCGTTATCGCCCGCGGTATGGGTACGCCCTGCGTCTGCGGCGTCGAACGCTTCCATATCGACGCCGCCGAGAAGGTCGTGCACATCGAGGGCAGTGACCGCGTGCTGCATGAGGGTGATGTCATCTCCATCGACGGTACCCAGGGTATCGTCGTCGACGGCGCCGTCGACCTGGTTTCGGCCGAGCTCACCGGCGACCTGGACACCATCCTGTCCTGGGCCGACGAGATTCGCTTGGACGAGACCTGCGGCCACGCCAACCACGTGCGCGTTAACGCCGACAACCCCGAGGATGCTGCACTCGCGCTCGAGTTTGGCGCCGAGGCCATCGGCCTGTGCCGCACCGAGCATATGTTCCTGGGCGACCGCAAGAACATCATCCAGAGCTTTATCCTGTCCGATGACGAGGCCGTAAAGCAGCAGGCCCTGGCCGACCTGCTCAAGGTTCAGACCGAGGACTTCCTGGCGATGTTCAAGACCATGTCCGGTCGCGATGTGGTCGTCCGCCTGCTCGATCCGCCGCTTCATGAGTTCCTGGATAATCCTCGCGAGCTCGAGGTCGCCATCACCAAGAAGGAGGCCGCCGGCGCTCCCGAGGAGGAGCTCACTGCCCTGCGCGCCCGCCTGCGTCGCATCGACGGCATGGTCGAGTCCAACCCCATGCTGGGCTTGCGCGGCGTGCGCCTGTCCGTCGTCTTTGGCGATCTGCCGCTCATGCAGGTTCGCGCCGTCGCCACGGCCGCTGCCCGCCTTATCAAGGAGGGTGTCGACCCGCGCCCCGAGATCATGGTTCCGCTCGTTTCCATCACGGCCGAGCATGTCCAGACCCGCGAGGTCATCGAGCGCGTGATCGCCGAGGTTTCCGCCGAGGAGGGCGTCGAGCTCAATATTCCCGTGGGCACGATGCTCGAGCTGCCGCGTGCCTGCATGGTCGCCGACGAGATCGCCCATCATGCCGACTTCTTCTGCTTTGGCACCAACGACCTCACCCAGACGACCTTCGGCTTCTCCCGCGACGATGCCGAGGCCAAGTTCATTCCGCTGTACCTGCACAAGAAGATCCTGAAGGACAACCCCTTCGAGACCATCGACACGGCGGTGCTGGAGCTCGTGCGCTTGGCCGTCGAGAAGGGCCGCGCCACCAATCCCGACATGCACTTTGGCGTGTGCGGCGAACACGGCGGCGACCCCAAGTCCATCAAGGGCCTGTTTAACGTGGCCGACGTGGACTACGTGTCCTGCTCGCCCTATCGCGTGCCCCTCGCGCGCCTGGCTGCCGCCCAGGCCAAGCTCGAGGACAAGCGCAACGCCTAGCGCCCTGCGCATCGACGCCTAGCGTAGCCCCCCTTCATGCCGCCCGTCTCATTCGTGAGGCGGGCGGTTATCATGTGCGGGTTTTGTCTTTTTGTCTGCGTAAAAAATTGTTCTTGCAGCGCAAACCCGCGCGTGTATACTCGAATACGTTTGTTCAACTACGTGCCGGCCAAGGTGGTACGGCACCTCTAGAAGAGTAAGGAATTGCACATGGATTACATCCGCGCAATCGAGCGTCAGCAGATCCGCGAGGACATTCCTCAGGTTCGCGTCGCCGACAACGTCAAGGTTCACTACCGCATTAAGGAAGGCGACCGCGAGCGCATCCAGGTCTTCCAGGGCGACGTCATCCGCATGGCCGGCGCCGGTGCCCGCGAGACCTTCACCGTCCGCAAGATGTCCTTCGGTGTCGGTGTTGAGCGTACCTTCCCGCTTCACAGCCCCAAGATCGCCAAGCTCGAGGTCGTTCGTCATGGTCGCGTCCGTCGCGCCAAGCTGTACTACCTCCGCGACAAGGTGGGCAAGGCTGCTCGCATCCCCGAGAAGCGCTAAGAAGATCGCAGCGTCTGTCCACTCGTTTGGACACAAGGGTCACCTTCGGGTGGCCCTTCTTTTTATCTGATTTGCATGCAAGGAGGGCCTGGTATGGCCAACATGACGAGCTCGGTTTCGGCATCGCAGGTTGCCGGTGAGTTGGCGAGCGCTACGTTTGAGGAGATTCCCGCCCTCGTGGAGCATTATCGCGAGGACCCACGCCAGCAGGTGATCAAGGCTTGTGAACGCGCCCTCAAACGCCATGCCAAAGAGCTTGCCGAGCGCGAGCGCGTTAATGGCATGTACGAGCTTATGCACGAGCTTGGCGGCGATGGGGTGGTCGTTGGTGTCGACGAGGTGGGTCGCGGATCGGTGGCCGGTCCTTTGACGGTATGCGCCGTCTGTCTTCCTATGGAGCCGCGCGTCTGGGGCATCAATGATTCCAAAAAGCTCACGCCCGCGCGCCGCGAGTTGCTCTCGGTGAAGATTGCCGAGGTGGCGACGGCGATCGGTTTTTGCCATATCGCGCCGAAGGATATCGATGAGATGGGCATGGCCCGTGCTATCCGTACCGCCGTCGCGGGCGCCGTGGCCGATACAGGACTCGAGCCCGACTGCGTCCTCATGGATGGCAATCCCTTGGGCGCCGTTCCTAACGAGCGCGATGTGGTGAAGGGCGATGCCAAAATCGCCTGCATCGCCGCGGCGTCTATCATGGCCAAGGTCACGCGTGACGAGATGATGGTCGAGTGCGACGCCGAGTATCCCGAGTACCATCTGGCCGAGTCAAAGGGCTATGCAAGCCCCGAGCATATCGAGGCCATTCGCAAACATGGACTTTGTCCGCTGCACCGCGTGAGCTTTTGCGGAAACTTTCTGCAGACTGAGCGCCTTTTCTAGGTCAATTGTGGAGACAGGGACCTCTGGGGTTTTATAAACCTGCTGGTAGCGGGCCGTATGCAACACCATTGCTGCGTACGGCCCGTTTTTTGACGGCATTTGGTCAGCTTTTGGTTTGCTTCCGGTACTTACCCGCATGAAAGGCGCCCTCATCATCGGGGCAATGCAGCGTGCGGGAAAGGAGACCCCATGAGTGTCGCAAGCAAAAAGAGCAAGACGCAGCAGCTCAAGGAGCGTTGGGAAAACGGCGAGCTCGACTGCGGGGCGATGACGCCCGAGTTTATCAAGGGGCTCAGTCCCCGCGAGCTGGGCATGCTGGGTGAGCTGATCACCATCGACTATTTTAACGAGCGCGGCTACACCTTGCTGGAGCAGGGTTATCGTTGCACTGAGGGCGAGGCCGATTTGGTGCTGCTCGATGAGCTCGACGATGTCGTGGTGATGGCCGAGGTCAAGACCAGACGCGTTGCACTGGATTGCGACACGCGGGTCTTTCCCGAGGAGGCCGTGGACGCCCAAAAGCAACGCCGTTACCGCCGCATCGCAAGTTGCTACCTCATGGAGCATTATCCGCTCAAGGCGATTCGCTTCGATGCCGTGGGTGTCACCATTCGCGGCGGGCATATCGCCGAGATCGAGCATCAGTACAACGCGTTCGATTGGCAGGTGTCGTGATGGCGTTCGAGACGTTTGCCGTTCACGCGGCTTGCATCCGCGGCGTCGAGGCGATTCACGTCACGGTCGAGGTCTCGCTTGCCGGTGGCGTTCCGGGCATCCAGATGCTCGGCATCCCGAGTATGGAGGTGATGGAGTCACGCGGTCGTATTCGCTGCGCGATGCGCTCCGCCGGGTTCGAGATCCCGCGCTCGGGCATTACGGTCAATCTGGCGCCCGGCGATATTCGCAAGACCGGTAGCGGCTTTGATCTGCCCATCGCCATCGCGGTATTGGCGGCCGATGGTCAGATTCCCCGCGACAACCTCGATCGTTGTCTTATCGCTGGTGAGCTTGGCTTGGACGGTACGGTGCTTCCTGTCAAGGGCGAGGTGGCGTTTCAGCTGCTGGCTCGCGACATGGGGCTGTCCTTTATCGCCGGCAGGTCCGATCAGCATGTGCCGCTTGCGGGCGTTGATTGCGGCTTTATCGACCATCTGTCTCAGCTTGCTCGCGGCATGGGCGATGCCGTGCGTCATTATCTGGATTCCGAGGGTGTTGAGGCGACCTTTGAGCCCGAACTCGACTATGCCGATGTGCTGGGGCAGGAAGTCGCTAAACGCGGCATGGCGCTTGCGGCCGCCGGCGAGCTCGGCTTGCTCATGATCGGCTCGCCCGGTTCGGGTAAGACCATGCTCGCGCGCCGTATGACCGGCATTCTGCCCGAGCTTTCCGTTGAGGACCAGCAGGAGGCGCTGTGCATCCATTCGGTTTTGGGTGAGAACATTGATGGCTTGTTGGCGGGACACCGGCCCTTCCGCAGTCCCCATCACAGCATTTCAACAGCGGGCCTCATTGGCGGAGGACGCCCGGTGCATCCGGGTGAGATCAGCCTTGCTCATGGCGGCGTGCTCTTTTTGGACGAGCTTGCCGAGTTTCCCACGGGTGTGCTGCAGACGCTGCGTCAGCCCATCGAACGCGGCTATGTGAGGATCGTGCGCGTCGACGGGGCCTTTACCTTCCCGTCGCGCTTTCAGCTGCTGGCTGCGAGTAACCCTTGCCCCTGCGGCTTCTTGGGCGATCGCGAGGTGCCGTGTCGCTGCTCGGCGGCGATGGTCGAGCGCTATCGGTCTAAGCTGCGCGGTCCTTTGGCCGACCGTATCGACATGATGATCGATGTGACCCGTCCCGACCCCCAGGTGATTATCGAGGGTGCGGAGGGTATGTCGTCTGCCGAGTTACGTGACTACGTTGTGCGCGGTCGCGCTTTTCGCGCTTGGCGCGAGTCCCGTATGGACGATGCGGATGCCGAGGCCGAGGATGATGAGACGCGGTCCATTGACGGCGTCGTTTCGACCTTTGAGCTCGATGATGCGGCGGAGAAGTGTGTGCTCGGCCTGTCGAAGCGCACGCATCTCACGGGCCGCGGCATCGTGCGCCTGGTTCGCATTGCGCGCACGATCGCAGATGTCGCCGAGAGCGAGCAAGTGACGCAGGACCACGTGCTCGAGGCGGCGATGTATCAGGGAAGGAGGGACCAATGATGGCAGAGGGGACCTTTGAGCTGCATCCAGGTGATGCGTTGTTTCCCGAGACCGTTTTGGAGCTTTCTGATGTACCCCAGACGCTCTATGTGCGCGGCAACCCCGAGGTGCTTTCGACGCCCGCGCTCTCCATCATCGGCGCGCGCAAGGCCTCGCCGTATGGTCTTGCCGTGGCAGAGCTTGCGGCAAAGGTGGCGGTCGAGGCGGGAGTGACGGTAGTTTCGGGCGGCGCGGTCGGTTGTGACCAGGCCTCGGGTTGGGCTGCGGTCAACGCCGGCGGCAAACACGTCGTGGTGCTGGGGACGGGCGCCGACGTGGTCTACCCGCGTTCGAGCGCGGGGCTTATTATGCGCACGCTCGATACGGGTGGCGCGGTCGTGTCGATCTCTCCGTGGGGCATGGGTCCGCGCAAGTTTGCCTTTCCGCGCCGCAATCGCGTGATCGCGGCCCTGTCGCAAGCCCTCTTTGTTTCCGAGGCGGGTATGCCTTCCGGGACGTTTTCTACAGCCGAGGCTGCTATGGATTTGGGGCGCGAACTTCTTGTCGTGCCGGGGTCGATCCTATCGCCCGAGTCGCGTGGCACGAATTACCTCATTGCGAACGGTGCTTGCTGCATCATCGACGAGGAATCTATCGAGACGGCTATCTCACGCATCTACGGCACCCTGCGCTACTCGCGCCCCGATGCTCCCGGCATTGCCGACCTGGATCCAACACAGCAGACCGTGATGCATGCGCTCATCGCCTCTCCGCTCAAGGTCGACGACATCGCGGCGCTCGTCTCGCTCGATGCTGTCGGCGTACTCAAACTCTTGGGTTCGCTTGAACTCGAGGGCCTTATCGAGCGCATGATGGATGGAAGGTATGCGCCCTCCAAGTTTGCCCTTCACGCCCAGACGCCCTTCGGTCACAATGGAAAACGTGTCAATTAGAAAGGTGTTTGCAGATGCAGTTCGATCAGGTGACGGTTATCGGTGGCGGTCTGGCGGGTTCGGAATGCGCGATCCAGCTGGCAGACCGCGGTTTTGCCGTAAAGCTGTGCGAGATGCGCCCCCAGGTGAGCTCCCCGGCTCACCATACCGATCACTTGGCAGAGCTCGTCTGCTCCAATTCGTTTAAGTCGACCCGTCCGGATTCCGCGGCTGGTTTGCTGAAGGCCGAGCTTAAGCGCATGGGTTCAGTCCTGCTCGATTGCGCCCATCGCGCGGCTGTTCCCGCCGGCGGTGCCCTGGCGGTCGACCGCGTCAAGTTTTCCGAGCTTGTCGAGGCCGAGGTTGCCGCCCGTCCCAATATCGAGGTCGCGCACGGCGAGGTCACGCAGATTCCCGAGGGCCACGTGGTCATTGCCGCGGGCCCGCTGTGTTCACCGGCGCTGAGCGAAGAGGTCATGAAGCTCGTCGGTGGCGACGCCCTTGCGTTCTTCGATGCCGCGGCGCCGATCGTCGATGCCTCCACGCTCGATATGGACGTGCTGTTTTCGCAGTCGCGCTACGAGGAGCAGGGGAGCGGCGACTATCTCAACGCTCCGCTCAACAAGGAGGAGTACGAGGCCTTTATCGAGGCACTTACCACGGCCGACCGCGTGGTGCTCAAAGACTTTGAGGGCGGCGATCTGTTCCAGGCCTGCCAGCCTGCCGAGGAAGTTGCGCGCACCGGCAAGGACGCCATTCGCTTTGGCGCCATGAAGCCCGTCGGCCTCACCGACCCGCGTACCGGACGTCGCCCCTGGGCGGCGATTCAGCTGCGTGCCGAGAACAAGGAGAAGACCGCCTATAACCTGGTGGGCTTCCAGACAAACCTGACCTTTGGCGAGCAGAAGCGCGTCTTCCATATGGTGCCGGGCCTGGAGAACGCTGAGTTCTTCCGCTACGGTGTCATGCACCGCAATACCTTTGTCGACGCCCCGCACGTGCTCGATGGCACCTTTGCCGTGCCCGGTACCGGCGTGCGCCTGGCCGGTCAGATCACCGGCACCGAGGGGTACATGGAAGCCGTGGCGACCGGTCTGCTCGCGGCGCTCAACACCTATGCCGAGGCTATCGGTGTCGCGGGCGTCGAGTTGCCGTGCGTGGGCGCCCTGGGTGCGCTCGTGGGCTATGCGACCGATCCTGCCACCGTGGGCTATCAGCCTATGCATGTCAACTTTGGCCTGGTGCCGCCACTCGAGGATGGTAAGCGCCGCAGCAAGCGCGACCGCTACCAGGCCTATGCGGACCGTGCGCTCGAGGCCCTTGATGCCTATCTGGCCACTCGTCCTGATCTGTTTGGAGGCGACCGGTCATAGCCTTTGACCTGTACGACACCGTCGACTCGTTTATCGCCTATATCTCACGTGTCGAGGGACTTTCTCCCAACACGGTGACGGCCTACGGCTCGAGGCTGGAGCGCTTTGCTGCCTGGTGCGAGCGCGAGGATATCGATGCTTTCGCTGCCGACGTGCGCACCATTCGCCGCTATCTTGCCGAGCTTTCGCGTGAGCAGGTGGCTCCCCGAACGCTTGCGGCGCATCTGTCGGCTATCCGATCGCTCTATCGATGGATGGCTGCCGAGGGGGTCATGGAGGGCGATGTGGTCTCGGCAATTTCCTCGCCCAAGCTCCCGCGCGATCTACCTGGTGTGCTGACGACACAACAGGTGGAGGCGCTGCTCAAGACGCCTGATACCTCAACACCCGCGGGACTGCGCGATGCGGCGATGCTCGAGCTGCTCTATGCCTCGGGCGCCCGTATCTCTGAGCTCGCAGCACTCAATGTGGAGTCCATTGCGTGGTCCGAACGCACGCTGCGCCTGTGGGGCAAGGGGAGCAAAGAACGTATCGTCCCTCTGTATCGTCGTGCGCTCGAGGCGACGCGTCTCTATATTGAGGAGGGAAGGCCGGAGTTGCTCGCTCAGGCAAAGCGTCGTGACCCCGCTACCGGGCCGCATCCGCTGCTTATATCGGCGCGCGGTAATCGCATGAGTGCCGCCATGCTCAGGCGGCGGTTTCATATGCTGGCGACGCTCGCCGGCATTCCGGCCGACATCGCCCCGCATGCGATGCGCCATACCTTTGCGACCGACTTGCTCGAGGGCGGCGCGGACCTGCGCTCGGTTCAAGAGCTGCTGGGTCATGCGAGCCTGTCCACGACGCAGATCTACACGCATCTCACACCCGATCGGCTCAAACGTGCCGTGGCTCAAGCCCATCCCCGAGGCGAATAGTGGCTGGGACGCCCCGCGCCGCACTCAGGTGTGTGGTTTTGATTGCGGGTTGGCAGGAAGAAGCATTCCTGCTATCATTCATCGGGTTGCTTCACGGCAACAGGTTTTTATCACGCACGCGCGGCTACTTCATACCGTGGTGCCCGGGCTTTGGTAGCACATGTCCGGGTTGGTTTTGGAGGATGACCCCGCGCGGAGGCAAACCACAGGAGGTTTAACATGGCTACCAAGATTAATATCCGCACCCTGCTCGAGGCCGGCTGCCACTTCGGTCACCAGACCCGTCGCTGGAACCCCAAGATGAAGCCGTTCATCTTCGGTGAGCGCAACGGCATCTACATCCTCGACCTCAAGCAGACCATCCTCGACGCCGACCAGGCCTACACTTTCGTCAAGAACGTCGCCAAGGGTGGCAATGTGCTGTTCGTCGGCACCAAGAAGCAGGCTCAGGAGGCCGTCAAGAACGCCGCTGAGCGCGCCAACATGCCTTATATCAACCAGCGTTGGCTCGGCGGTATGCTGACCAACTTCGTCACCATCCGCTCCCGCATCAACCGCATGGAGGAGCTCGAGGCCATGGTCGAGGACGGTCGCATGGCAGTGCTCCCCAAGAAGGAGCAGGCTGTGCTCGGCAAGGAGCTCACCAAGCTCCAGACCAACCTCGGTGGCGCCCGCGACATGAAGGGTCTGCCCCAGGCTCTCTTTGTCATCGACACCAAGCGCGAGGAGAACGCCATCAAGGAGGCTCAGCGCCTGAACATCCCCGTCGTCGCTCTGATCGACACCAACTCCGATCCCGACGAGGTCGAGTACGGCATCCCCTGCAACGATGACGCTATCTCTGCTGTCACCCTTATGTGCGAGCTCATGGCTGACGCCTGCCTCGCTGGCTCCGGCAAGGAGCAGGTCTCCGAGGCCGAGATGGCCGCTGAGCCCAAGGCCGAGTAAATCAGTCTTAGTTAATTCTTTTTCATCTCTTTGAAAGGAACCACAATGGCCCAGATTACCGCCGCTATGGTCAAGCAGCTCCGCGAGATGACCGACTCCCCGATGATGGAGTGCAAGAAGGCTCTCGTCGAGGCTGACGGCGACATGGACGCCGCTGTCGACGTTCTTCGTAAGAACGGCCTTGCCAAGGCTGCCAAGAAGGCTGGCCGTGAGACCAACGAGGGCGCTGTCGCCGCGTTCGTCTCCGAGGATGGCAAGACCGGCGCTCTGCTCGAGCTCTCCTGCGAGACCGACTTCGTTGGCTCCAACGCCAAGTTCACTGGCTTTGCTTCCAAGGTCGCTGAGGTTGTCGCTACCACCGAGCCTGCTGACGTCGACGCTCTGCTCGAGAAGCCGATGGGCGAGGAGACCGTTTCCTCCGAGCTCACCGAGATGATTCACATCATGGGCGAGAACATGAAGATCTCTCGCTTCGCTGCCCGCAAGGCCGAGAACGGCGCACTCGCTTCTTACATCCACATGGGTGGTAAGATCGGCGTCCTCGTCGAGTTTGCTTTCGAGAAGGCCGAGACCGCTCAGGCTGAGTCCTTCAAGGCCTTCGCTCACGACGTTGCCCTTCAGGTTGCCGCCGTCGCCCCGATCTGCGCTACCCGCGATCAGGTTCCGGCCGAGACCGTCGAGCACGAGAAGCAGATCTACATGGCTCAGGCTGCCGAGTCCGGCAAGCCCGAGGCTATCCAGGAGAAGATGGCTGTCGGCCGTCTGGAGAAGTTCTACAAGCAGTCCGTGCTCACCGAGCAGGAGTTCATCAAGGACAGCTCCCTCACCATCAAGAAGTACGCTGAGCAGGTCTCCAAGGAGCTTGGCGACACCATTACCGTCGTTGCCTTCGACCGTCTGGTCCGTGGCGAGTAAATAAGCTCTTGTAGCTGGTAATGAGCAGGCTGTGGGTTTTACTCACAGCCTGCTTTTTCATGGCTCCCCGTTAAGCCTTTGTTATCATATTGAGAGTCTAATTAAAGGAGGATCGCTTTGTCCGACATCCGATATAAACGCGTGCTTCTTAAGCTTTCCGGCGAAGCACTGATGGGCGACGGCCAATATGGCATCGACCCCAAGGTTACCGACCATCTTGCCAAGCAGGTCAAGGAGCTGCTCGCCGTTGGCCATGAGGTCGGCGTCGTTGTCGGCGGCGGCAATATTTTCCGTGGCATGGCCGGCGCTGCCGGTGGCATGGAGCGTGCTCAGGCCGACTACATGGGCATGCTGGCAACCGTTATGAACGCGCTCGCCCTGCAGGATGCCTTCGAGCACAACGATGTTCCCTGCCGCGTGATGAGCGCTATCCAGATGAACGAGATCTGCGAGCCCTATATTCGTCGCCGCGCTATCAACCATCTGTCCAAGGGCAACGTCGTCATCTTCGCTGCCGGTTCGGGCAATCCGTACTTTACGACCGACACCGCCGCGGCTCTTCGTGCGTGCGAGATCGGCGCCGAGATTCTGATTAAAGCCACCAAGGTTGACGGCATCTACGACAAGGATCCCGTCAAGTGCGCCGATGCCGTCCGTTTTGACAAGATTACCTATCACGAGGTTCTCGTTCGCGGCCTGCAGGTTATGGATTCCACGGCTACGGCTCTGTGCCAGGATAACCGTATGCCTATTTTGGTCCTCAACATCGATGGCGAGGACACCGTCAAGCGCGCGCTCGCGGGTGAGCCCGTCGGCACGCTCGTCTATCAGGAGGATTAAGCATGGCAGAGAACATCACCGCCCATATGGACAAGTCGCTCGAGTCCCTCAAGCATAACTTCTCCAAGGTCCGTACCGGTCGCGCCAACGCCAACATTCTGTCCGACATCACCGTTGATTATTACGGTGTCCCCACGCCGGTCACGCAGGTTGCCGCCGTCAAGACCCCCGAGGCTCACATGCTGCTCATCGAGCCGTGGGACAAGGCGCTCATCAACGCTATCGTCAAGGCCATCGGCGCTTCCGATCTGGGCATTACCCCCAACTCCGATGGCACCGTCGTTCGTCTGCCGTTCCCGGCCCCCACTGAGGAGCGCCGTCGCGAACTCGTCAAGGAGTGCCGCGAGTACGCCGAGCAGGCCAAGGTGTCTATCCGTAACATCCGTCGCGACTTCAACAATAAGCTCGAGCGCGATGAGGAGCTCACCGAGGACGATGTCCGTCGTGAGCAGGCCATGGTCCAGAAGCACACCGATGAGTATGTCGCCAAGGTCGAGGAGCTTCTGAAGGAAAAAGAAGCCGAGGTCATGGAGATCTAAGGTGCAATACGACGAGCATAAACTGGTCGAGTACTTTGCCGACGCCCCTGCGGGCGTCGGTTTTTCCGACCTTGACCTCAATAACATTCCGCACCATATCTCGTGCATCATGGACGGCAACGGTCGTTGGGCCACGTCGCGCGGTCTTGCACGCACCGAGGGTCATAAGGCAGGTATCCTCTCGCTGCGCGAGATCATTACCGCCTGCGTGCGCCTGGGCGTCGACGTGCTTTCTGCCTATGCGTTTTCTACCGAAAACTGGAACCGTCCGCAGCATGAGGTCAACGTCTTGATGCATCTGTTTGCCAAGACGTTTATCGACGAGCTGCCGCTTCTGAAGCGCGAAAATGTGCGTGTTGTCTTTTTGGGCGACATTTCCGCGCTGCCCAAGAAGACCCGCGACGTTTTTGAACGCGGTCTTGCCGAGTGCGCCGATCACACCGGTATGACGCTGGCGCTTGCCGTCAACTACGGCGCGCGTGCCGAGATTACCCGCGCTGTCCGTCAGATTGCACTCGACGCTGCCGCCGGTAAGATCGATCCTGCCGCAATTGATGACGACATGGTGGCTTCCCACCTCTATACTGCCGGCCTTCCCGATCCTGAGCTTGTGATTCGCACCTCTGGTGAGCTGCGCCTTTCGAACTATCTGCTGTGGCAGGTGGCTTATTCCGAGTTCTACGTCACCGATACCTATTGGCCCGACTTTGATCGTTGGGGCCTTGTCGACGCCATTTTGGCCTATCAGGGCCGTGACCGTAGGTTTGGTGGACTGAGCAAGACCGAGGAGGCTTAATCGTGTCCGATCGTCCCAAGGCATCTGCTCCCAAGACGCCTGCGCGCAAAGCTGCCACTGCGGGAGCGCCTGCAGCGAAGAGCGGCACCGGTTCGTGGCTGGCGGGCTTTATTACCCGTGCCGCCGCCGGTATCGTCTACGCCGTTGTCTTTATCCTGTGCCTGGTTTTGGGTATCGTGCCCACGGCCATCTTTGTTTCTGTCATGAGCGGTCTGTGCTGCTATGAGTTTTTCCGTATGACAAGGCTCGATGGCAAGATGGCTAACGAGCGCATGGGTATCGCTGCCGCCGTACTCTTTCCGCTGTCGGCGTTGGGCGATTCGATGTTGCTGAATGCCCTGCTTTTTGCCCTGATGCTCGCTGTGGGCATTTGGTATGTCTGGTCGCCGCGTACCCGCATCTCTGATGTGGCAGTGACGCTCATGGGTCCCATCTACACTGGCTTTATGCTGTCGGCTATCGTGCTGCTGCGCGATGCCGTGCCCGGTTTTGCCGGCGCCCTGCTTTCAGTGGGCGTTTGCGCGTCCCTTTGGGTCTCCGATTCGTTTGCCTACATCGTGGGCAGCCGTATCGGCAAGCACAAGATGGTTCCCAAGATCTCTCCCAAAAAGAGCTGGGAGGGGTTTGCCGGCGGCATCTTGGGCTCGGTTTTGATTTGGCTCATCCTGTGGGCGACGCACTTCTACAAGCTCAGCCTGCCCTATGCGCTGCTGTGCGGCGTGGTCGTGTCCATTCTGGGCGTTATCGGCGACCTTATCGAGTCGCGCATCAAGCGCGGTGTGGGCGTTAAAGATTCCGGCAACCTTATCCCGGGCCACGGCGGCATGCTCGATCGTAGCGATTCGCTTATCTTCGGCTGCATCACCGCGCAGCTGTTGCTGATGATCGGAGGCGTGCTGTAATGTCCTTCCAGACGACGTATGGCCCCGATGGACGCCTTCGCGTTGCCATCCTGGGCTGTACAGGCTCTATCGGCACCCAGGCGCTCGATGTGTGCCGCCAGCATGCCGATCGCCTGCAGGTGACGGCGCTGTCCGTTAACTCCAGTACCTCCGAGCTCGTTGCCGCTGCCCGCGAGTTCTCGGTTCCGGCGGTTGCCGTGGCCGATGTCGATCATGGCGATGACGCCGTGCTGCAGGAGTTGCCCGAGGGAACGAAGCTCGGCGTTGGCGCGCAGGCGGTTTGCGAGCTCGCGCGTCGCGACGATGTCGACTGCGTGCTTGTCGCTATTGTGGGCGCCGCCGGTCTCGAGGCGAGCCATGCGGCCTTGACCTCGAATAAGCGCCTTGCCCTTGCCAACAAGGAGTCCCTCGTCGTCGGTGGCGACTTGCTTATGCCGTTGGCGCAACCGGGCCAGCTTATTCCAGTCGACTCTGAGCACTCCGCCATTTACCAGTGCTATCTGGGGGAGAACCCGCGCGAGGCTCATTGTATTTGGCTCACCTGCTCGGGCGGTCCGTTCTTTGGCTGCACGCGCGACGAGCTCGATCGCGTGACGCGTGCCGATGCCCTCGCGCATCCCACGTGGGCCATGGGTGCCAAGATCACGATCGACTCCGCTACCCTCATGAACAAGGGCCTGGAGCGTATCGAGGCGATGCACCTGTTCGGTTGCGACCTCGACTTTATCAACGTGGTCGTTCAGCGCCAGTCTAAGATCCACTCGATGGTCGAGTATGCGGACGGCTCCGTGATGGCACACCTTGGCGCCTCCGATATGCGCATTCCCATTCAGTTTGCCTTCTCGTATCCTGAGCGTTGGGATACTCCGGCGCCTCGTCTCGATTTTCGTGAGCTGGGGCAGCTTACCTTTGATGCCGCCGATATGGACACGTTCCGCTGCCTGGCACTGGCCGAGCGTGCCGGCAAGACGGGCGGGACCATGCCGTGCGTGCTTAATGCGGCCAACGAGGTCGCGGTCGATGCGTTCCTGCACGACGGCTGCAGCTTTACCGATATCGACCGCGTTGTGGAATCCTGCATGGATGCGCATGGCACGCAGGCGGTTACCTCGTTTGAGCAGCTTCGCGACATCGATACCTGGGCGCGTGAAAAGGCTATGCAGGTGCTCGCCGCAACCCATTCCTAACCATAAGGATTGCTTTTTCGATTTATGGATACTGTTCTGAGCGTTCTCTCATCGGTCTTTTGGGGCCTTCTGATGCTTTCCGTCCTCGTGTTTTTGCACGAGGGCGGCCACTTTTTGGCCGCGCGTGCCTGCGGCGTCCGTGTGACCGAGTTCTTTTTGGGCCTGCCGTGCCGTTTTGACATCCATTACACGTCGCGTCGCATCGGAACCAAGTTTGGCGTGACGCCGCTGCTGCTGGGCGGCTATGCTGCCATCTGCGGCATGGATCCCACGGACGTCTCGTGTGCCGATCGCGTGCTCGCGGCTATTTATCGTCACGGTCGCGTGACCGTGGCCGATCTTGCTGCCGAGCTCGAGCTGCCCGAGGAGGACGTGCTCGAGGCCTGCGCTTTGCTGCTGGGGTGGGGTTCTATCGCTCCCTGGTATGAGGAGGGGGAGAAGCCTTCGCCGAGCTACTATCCCACCAAATATCAGACGTTGCCGCGAGACACGGCAGGCTATACCACTTTTGATGGTCGCCTTTTCGATCGCGAACATGCGACTGCCGAGGGCGATGTATGGGAACTGCCGTGCGGCGAGGCCGAGTTCCTTGCGCAAGAGCGCTCGCACACCTATCTTGGCCAAGGCTTTCTCAAGCGCGCCTTTATGCTGCTCGCGGGCATTATCGTCAATATCTTGACGGGTTTTTTGCTCCTTATGAGCATCTATTCCATTGCGGGTGTCACCGTGCCGATGGATACCAACGTGATCGGTCAGGTTGACGAGGGGTCTATTGCCGCCAAGGCGGGTATCGAGGCCGGTGATGCAATCCTTTCGGTTGACGGTGTCTCATGTTCCACTTGGATGGATGTCTACGATGCCATCGGCAAGGCCGCCGGTAAGGACGATATCGCCATCGAGTACGAGCGTGACGGCAAGCAGCATTCGACCACGGTTGCGCTCAAAGAGGACGAGCGCCTAGGTGTGTATGCCTCTACGCAGGTGGTCCGTTTAGACCCCATCACGTCGGCTCGCCTGTCGTTCTCCTATGTCGTGCAGACAGCGGATGGCGTGATGCGCCTGCTCCAGCCGCAGCATACGATGGAGATTCTCGATCGGTCTTCTTCGATCGTGGGTATTAGCGTTATGTCCTCACAGGCCGCTGCTGCCGGCCCTGCCACGTTCCTTTCGTTTGCCGCCCTCATTTCGTTCTCGCTTGGCTTTATGAACCTGCTGCCCATCCCACCACTCGATGGCGGCAAGCTGGTCATCGAGATCATTCAAAAGATTGCGGGCCGCGAGCTGCCGCTCAAAGTGCAGACAATCGTCAGCTATGTCGGCATCGCGCTCTTTGCGCTGCTGTTTGTCTATATGCTTCGTTCCGACATCCTTCGATTTATTCTGTAGGGGAGTGTTTGGATTGTCTTTATCCCATCCTTTGCCTCGCGAGTTGACGCGCCCCGTGCATGTGGGCGGCGTGCAGATCGGTGGTGGCGCTCCGGTCGTGGTTCAGTCTATGACCTGCACCGATACCGCTGATGCCCAGGCAACGCTTGCGCAAGTGTGCGCGTTGGCGCAGGCTGGCTGCGATATCGTGCGCGTGAGCGTGCCTACCGAGGCTGCGCTCGAGGGCTTTCGCACGATTTGTTCCGAGTCTCCGGTGCCGATTGTCGCCGATATCCACTTTAACCATAAGCTCGCCATTGGCGCTGTCGAGGCTGGTGCCTCCAAGCTGCGCATCAACCCCGGCAATATCGGCGATTGGGCCAAGGTTGACGCTGTCATCGATGCTGCGGGTGCCGCGGGCTGCGCGATTCGCATTGGCGTGAACGCGGGCTCGCTTGAGCAAGATATTGCCGAGCGCGACGACCTCATGCAGCCCGAAAAGCTCGTGATGTCGAGCGAGCGCTTTGTGCGGCACTTTGAGGACCGTGGGTTTACCAACATCGTGCTATCCGCCAAGGCCCATAGCGTACAGACGACGCTTGATACCTATCGCGCCCTGTCGCGCGAGATACCGCATGTTCCGCTCCACCTGGGCGTGACGGAGGCGGGGACCAAGCTTCAGGGCACCATCAAGAGCTCTGTAGGCTTGGGTATCTTGCTTTCCGAAGGCATCGGCGACACCATGCGTGTGTCGCTCACGGCCGATCCGGTTGAGGAGCCGCCGGTCGCCTGGGGAATTTTGCAGTCACTGGGCCTGCGTCGCCGTGGTCCCGAGATTGTCTCTTGCCCCACGTGCGCCCGCTGCCAGGTTAACCTGATTCCCATCGCCGAGGAAGTAACCGAGCGGCTTAAGAACTATGCCGCGCCGCTTTCGATTGCCGTCATGGGATGTGCCGTTAATGGCCCCGGTGAGGCTTCTGATGCCGACCTGGGCGTTGCTTGCGGACGTGGTCAGGCCTTGCTCTTTTCGCATGGCCAGATCATTGGTAAAGTAGCTGAGGACCAAATTGTCGACGCGCTTATGGCCGAGGTCGACAAGCTTATTGAGGAGAAGTAAATGACTCGAGCAATGTATATGTCTAAGCTCTATGCTCCGACGCTTAAAGAGGATCCGGCGGACGCTGAGCTCGCCAGCCACCGCCTGTTGCTCCGTGCCGGCATGATCCGCAAGGAGGCCGCCGGCCTGTATTCCTATCTGCCGCTTGCTTGGCGCTCGATCCGCAAGATTGAGAACATCGTGCGCGACGAGATGGACGCTGCCGGCGCCCAGGAGCTTATGATGCCCATCATGGTCGATGCCGAGCTGTGGCGTGAGTCCGGCCGTATCGACGCCTATGGCAAGGAGCTTGTGCGCTTTGACGACCGTCATGGTCGCGAGTTCGTCCTGGGCCCCACGCACGAGGAGACCGTCACGGCCCTAGTGCGCAATGAGCTGCGCTCCTATAAGCAGCTGCCCGTCAACCTGTACCACATTCAGGACAAGTTCCGCGACGAGTTCCGCCCTCGCTTTGGCCTGATGCGCGGTCGTGAGTTCATCATGAAGGACGCCTACAGCTTCTCCGCCACGCAGGAGAGTCTGCAGGAGGAGTACGACAAGATGAAGCAGGCCTACGCCAACATCTGCGAGCGCTGCTACATCAAGGCTCTGCCCGTCGTTGCCGACTCCGGCGAGATCGGTGGCGATACCTCCGTCGAGTACATGGCTTTGGCCGACGCCGGCGAGGCTTCGCTGGTCTACTGCGACGATTGCGGCTTTGCTGCCGATGACGAGGCGGCAAGCACCAAGGTCGTCGTGACCGAGGGCCCCGGCGACGGTACGCTCACCAAGGTCGAGACTCCGGGCACGGGCACCATCGAGGCCGTTGCCAAGTTCTTTGGCTTCCCCGAGAACGGTACGCGAAAGTCGCTGGCGTTGATCGATGCCGAGGGCAAGCCAGTCGTGGCCATTGTCCCGGGCGACCACGAGCTCAATGACTGCAAGGCCGAGCACGTCTTTGGCAAGGGCTATCGCATGATGACCGACGAGGAGCTCCAGACCTACGGTCTGCACAAGGGCTTTATCGGACCGGTTAACTTGCCCGAGGGCATCCGTCTGGTATGCGACGAGAGCCTGCGCGAGTCCAAGCAGTGGGCCTGCGGTGCCAACGAGGTCGATTATCACTTTACCGGTGCTTGCCCCGAGCGCGACTTTACCGTCGATGAGTGGGCAGATCTGGTCACCGTCGTTGCCGGCGATCCCTGCCCGCACTGCGGCAAGCCGCTCTCTGCTGCTCGCGGCATCGAGGTCTCGCAGGTCTTCCAGCTGGGTACCAAGTATTCCGAGGCCATGGGCGCCACCTTTATGGACGAGGACGGCAAGGAGAAGCCGCTTATCATGGGTTGCTACGGCGTGGGCGTGTCCCGCTCGCTTGCTGCCGTCGTGGAGCAGCACAACGACGAGCACGGTATCGTCTGGCCGGTTTCCGTTGCCCCGTACGAGGTCGCTGTGATTCCGCTCGATCCCAAGAAGGAGGAGTGCGCAACCGTCTGCGACCAAATCGTCGAGGGCTTGTGCGCCGAGGGTATCGAGGTCGTCGTCGACGACCGTGACGAGCGTCCCGGCTTTAAGTTTGCCGATAACGACCTTATGGGATTCCCGTATCAGGTGGTGCTTGGCAAGCGTGGCCTTAAGAATGGCACCGTTGAGCTCAAGGACCGTGCCACGGGCGAGCGCGAGGACGTGGCGATTGACGAGGTCGTCGCCAAGGTTGCCGAGCTTGTTAAGGCGGCCCGCCGTTAATCGACGTTTCTGCTATTAGATGTAATTGCGGGACTGCTCCGTATCTCTCTTAGGAAGAGATGCGGAGTAGTCTATTTTGTTGCGTGAATAAACTCGATGGGTAAAGGAAAACCCCACAGCCCATATGAGCTGCGGGGTTTTCTTGTGCCTCCGATGCGAAATAAATCGCTCAGATATTACTGATAATCGACGACGTCGATCCAGTTCTTCAGGAACTCATCGTTCACGTTGCGCTTACGAGCGAGCTCGGAAGCGGCGACGATGCTCGTCCACTGACGCACGACCTGCATGGGCATGTCGGCGCGGTCGCAGTAGAGCTCCAGGTAGGCCTCAGCCTGATCCTTGCTGTTGAGGGCGAAGAGCAGGTAGGTGGTGGCAACGTCGGCAGCAGGGGAGCCCTGGGTGGCGTGTGCCCAGTCGCACACATAGAGCTGGCCGTCGTCGCCGACGATGACGTTGGAGGGGTTGAAGTCGCCGTGGCAGACCTTGAACTCCTTGGTCATGCCGTCCAGACGCTCCTGAAGGTTGTAGCGCGTGGTGGCATTGAGCTGATCAAGGCTGTCGATCATGCGGGCGAACTTGTCGCGCTGACGGTTGAGCAGCGGGGAGGTGTAGCCGTGGATTTCGATCTGGAGGTCGACGAACATCTCGAGATACTCACCAAAGCGCTGGGGCTCGGCAGTCATCTTCTCGGCAAGGGTGGTGCCCGGAACCTTCTCGGTCACGAGCGCCCAGCCGTTGGCGTTCTCGAGCTGGGAAACCTCGAGAGCCTTGGGGCTGCGGATGCCGCACTCATTGATGCGGGCAAGATTCAAAGCCTCGTTGAACACGTCGGAGACAGGCTTGGTCTCGTTAAAGACCTTGACGATCTTGTCGCCCAGGTCGTAAACGACCTTGTTGCCACGGCGGACGAGCTCGGTCTTGGAATCGGGTAGCAGCATGGTTGCATCCTTTCAACGATGCGATAGAAGCGACGGCGGGGGTGTGTGAAACACCCGTGCACCCCCGCCGTTAAAAACCGTGCTAAAACTAGCAGACGGCGTAGTCCTGAGGCTCGCGGCCGTAGTAGGCGTCCAGGTAGAGCTCCTTGATCTCGCTCATGAGCGGGTAGCGCGGGTTTGCGCCGGTGCACTGGTCGTTGAATGCCTGCTCGGTCATCTCGTCGAGGGTGTCGA
>CAVCBD010000006.1:0-40065 GCA_963599935.1 Acutalibacteraceae bacterium
CGAGGCGGAGCGGAAAATGGATTCTAAAAAAAGCCTTGCCAAATAGGAGCGTCAGACCAGGAAGCCCCCTTATCCGCAGCTCCGAAGGAGCAGGATAAGAGGGCTTCCATGGTCGAGGACGTTCTGAAAGGCAACTCCAGAGCGGGCCCGGACAGTTCACCGACTACAGGTCGATGTGCGATTCCTTGATCGGGAACGGCTCGGCGAAGTGGCAGGCGCAGCAGTGGCCCGGGGCAACTTCCTTAAACTCGGGAAGCTTCTCGGAGCAGATGCCCTGCGCGATCGGGCAGCGCGTGTGGAAACGGCAGCCGGTCGGCGGATCCAGCGGCGACGGCGGATCGCCAGCGAGGATGATGCGCTTGCGGGTCTTCTGGATATCCGGATCGGGCACCGGCACGGCAGACAGCAGCGACTGCGTGTACGGGTGGTGCGGCTCGCTATAGAGCGTCTTCCAGTCCGAGACCTCGACCATCTTGCCCAGGTACATAACGGCAACGCGATCGGAGATGTGCTGCACGACGGACAGGTCGTGGGCGATAAACAGATATGCGGTACCGAACTTGTCCTGGAGTTCCTTGAGCAGGTTCAGGACCTGAGCCTGAATGGAAACATCCAGAGCGGAAACGGGCTCATCGCAGATGATCAGCTTGGGCTTCAGAGCGAACGCGCGGGCGATGCCGACACGCTGGCGTTGGCCGCCCGAGAACTCGTGCGGATAGCGGTTGATGTGCTCGGGGTTGAGGCCGACGACGTCCAGCAGCTCACGGACGCGCTCAATGCGCTCCTCCTTGGTACCCACGCCATGAATGGTCATGGGCTCGGAGACAATCTCGCCGATGGTCATACGAGGGTTGAGCGAAGCATAAGGATCCTGGAAGATAAACTGCATCTCACGACGCATGTCCTTGATCTCATGCTTGCTCATCTCGGCAACATCTTTGCCCTGGAAGAACACCTTACCTGCCGTCGGCTTGGTCAGACGCATGATGGTGCGGCCCGTGGTGGACTTACCGCAACCAGACTCGCCGACCAGGCCAAAGGTCTCGCCCGGATAAATCTCGAACGAAATGTCATTCACAGCAGAGACGACACGCTTAGAGAAGCGCTTGGCGAACATGCCGGACTCTGCGGGGAACTCCTTAGAAAGGTGCTCGACCTTCAGCAGCGGAGTGCGCTCGTTATTGTCTGCCATTTACGCCTCGCCTCCCTTCTTGGAATCTTTGCGCGTGCGGGACGTCTCAGGGGCGTTCTTGAGGAACTCGGGGTCACCGGAATAATGGCACGCAGAATAGTGACCGGACTCGGTGACAACGCGCTCGGGGCGCTGCTTGCGGCACTTGTCCGTCGCATAGGGGCAACGAGGAGAGAATACGCAGCCCTCAGGCAAGTTCATGAGCGAAGGCGGGTTGCCGTGAATCGGCGTCAGCGGCTTCTTCTCCTCGATGGCCTGCTCCGGGATGGAGCGGATAAGGCCCCAGGTGTAGGGGTGGCGGCTCTCGTAGAAGATTTCCTCGGCAGTACCGAACTCGACGGGACGGCCGGCGTACATAACCATGATTTTGTCGGCCATATCGGCGACAACACCCAGGTCGTGGGTAATCATGATGATGGCGTTACCGTTCTTCTCCTGCATCTCCTGCATGAGCTCAATAATCTGAGCCTGGATGGTAACGTCCAGAGCGGTCGTGGGCTCGTCGGCAATCAGGATGTCGGGATCGCAGGCAAGGGCCATAGCGATCATGACGCGCTGACGCATACCACCGGAGAACTGGTGAGGATACTCATTGACGCGCTTCTCGGGCTCGGGGATACCCACGAGATCCAGAAGCTCGGTGGCACGCTGAAGCGCCTCCTGCTTGGAGTAGCCACGGTGCAGACGAAGGCCCTCGCCCACCTGCTTGCCGATCTTGTAGACCGGGTTGAGGGAGGTCATAGGATCCTGGAAGATCATCGCGATATCGTTACCGCGAATGTGCTGCATCTCTTCCTCGGACATCTCAAGGATGGAGCGACCGCGATAGCGAACGTCGCCGCCCTCGATCTTTCCCGGAGGCATCGAGATGAGGCCCATGATGGTCATGGCGGTCACGGACTTACCGGAACCGGACTCACCGACGACACCCAGGGTCTCGCCACGATCGAGCGTGTAAGACACACCATCGACAGCGCGAACGACGCCGTCCTCGGTATGGAAATACATCTTAAGGTCATCGACCTCGAGCAGATGCTGGCCCTCGGGAACCGGCTGGTCCTTCAGGTCCACATAGTTCTTGTTCTTCTTCATCCTTATGCGTCCTTCATCTTGACGTCGAGGGCGTCGCGCAGACCGTCACCCAGCAAGGTGAAGGCGAGCACCGTCGTAAGAATTGCCAGACCGGGCATGATCATCATCCAGGGGGCGGTCATCAGATACTGCTGACCGTCCTGAATCATGGAGCCCCACGAAGGCGTAGGCGGAATAACGCCCATGCCGAGGAAGGACAGAGCGGACTCGGTCAAAATGGCACCACCAATGTTCATGGTCGCGTAGACCACGATGGAGGCAACGGAGTTCGGGAAGATGTGACGCACGACGATACGAGCATCGGATGCACCCATCGCGCGCGCAGCGTCAACATAGTCGTTTTCCTTGACCGTCAGGATCGCGGATCGGAAGACGCGTGCAATAGAAGGCCAGCCGAGAATACCGATGGCGATAAAGACATTCTGAAGACCACGGCCGATAACGGCGATCATGGCGACGACGAACAGCACGTACGGGAACGCTAGGAAGATATCCGCAAAGCGCATGATGATCGTATCCCAGATTCCGCCGTAGAAACCGGCCAGAGCACCCATGACCAATCCGATCACCGTGGAGATGGCGGTGGCCATAATGCCGACGGACAGCGAAACGCGTGCACCGTAGATAACGCGGACGAGAATGTCGCGACCAAGGGCGTCGGTACCAAACGGATGCTCGGCACACGGAGCCAGCAACGAAGTCTCGGCCATGGTAGTCGAGTCGGAAGCCGTCGGCGACCCGAGCCAGGGCTTAGCCCACAGGTCGGCGGTCAGGGCAACCACAACGACGATGATGATCCAGCAAACACCGATAACGGCGAGCTTGTTCTTACGAAGACGCTTAAAAGCGTCGCCCCACATCGTGCGGGACTTAGCGGGAGCAGATGCGGCCTTAGTGGCGGTAGCCTGCCCCTGAGACTGAGAATCAGTTTCCTGCATGAGACGTACCTCCCTTAGGCCTTATCCGACGGACCGCCAAGGCGGATGCGCGGGTCGAGGAATGCATAGCTAATGTCGACGAGCAGGTTGATCACCATAACGACGACAACGATGAGCGTAACGCCGCCCATAACGATAGGCCAGTCACGCATGCTGATGGCGCGGTAGACCTCAGAGCCGATACCGGGCCAGTTAAAGACCGTCTCGGTCAGGATGGCGCCCGAAAGCATGCCACCGAAGTCGACACCAATATAGGTAACGACGGGGATGAGTGCATTCTTAAGCGCATGCTTGATGATGATCGCGCGATTGGAGAGACCCTTAGCCTTTGCCGTGCGGATGTAATCCTGGTTCATGACGTCGAGCAGCTGCGAGCGCATGATGCGGGCAGCATAGGCGGTCGAAACCGAAGCCAGCGTAATGGTCGGAAGCACATAGTGCATCCAATCCTGATACTGAGAGCTGGCACCGCCGGCACCCGAAATCGGCATGGAGAAAGCGCCGCCGGTGGCATCCTTAAGGATGACGCCAAAGAACAGCTGCAGCAGCATACCGAGCCAGAAGGCAGGAACGGCAACGAGGATCGACGTGGTCAGCGTTACCAAAATATCCCAGAAGGAGTAACGCTTTACTGCCGAAATGATACCCGCACCGATACCCATGATTGCCTCGAGCACGATGGCGCACGCGGCGAGTTTAACCGTATACGGATACTTCTGAGCAAAGATTTCCGCAACCGGCAGCTTGCGCTGATACGAATTGCCCAGATCGCCATGAAGCAGACCATTCATGTAATTCAAGTATTGGTCCACAAGCGACGTTGGAACGGGATCGCCGTTCTCGTCAAGGATCGCGTTGCCGTCCTCGTCCGCCTGGACCAGGTGATAGCGCACGCGAAGTTGAAGCTCCACCTCGGGGGACAGAGCCTTGTCTCCACCGATCAGCTTGATCGGATCTCCCGGCACGATGTTCTGGAGGGCGAACAGAATCAGCGTAACGCCCAAAAATACCGGGATGAACTGAAGCACACGTTTAACGATGTACTTACCCATACCACTCCCCTATCTAGGGATTAACCTAAATGGGATGCCGATCGCCAGACCGGCATCCCAAAATTACCATCAGCCAGTTTACCCCAGGTTAGGGAGAACTGTATGTTTCCCATGAGGTCTACGTAAATACTTGACCCTCACGGAAGCTGCAAACTCTTAGGCGAGCTCGGCGGTACCCAGCTCGGCGTGCTTCTGCGGATCAACGTAGAGGTACTTGACGCGGTCGGAGCCAGCGATGGTGTGCGTGTAGAACATCACCGGGATGACCGGGCAGTCAGCGGCGACCATAGCATCGGCCTCCTGCATCTTGGCGATACGCTCGTCATCATCGACCGTGGCGCGAGCCTCGTCGACCTTGGCGTCGAACTCGGGGTTGTTGTAACCAGAGCGGTTGTCGCCACCGAGGGAGTCGGAGTGGAACAGCGGATACAGGAAGTTGTCCATGATCGGGTAGTCGGCAATCCAGCCCAGACGACCGAACTGATAGTTGAAGTTCTGGTACTGCTCGAGCAGCGCAGACCACTCAGGAGTATCGGAGACGGCGGTAACGCCGACCTTGGCGAGGTCGCCGATGATGGACTCCATGATCTCCTTGTGGCCACCGTCCTGGTTGTAGGAAAGGGTCACGTTAATGCCACGATCGCCGTTAGCGCCAGCGGGAGCAACCTTGTCGAGGTACTCGTTAGCCTTGTCGACGTCGTAGGCGCAGAACTCCCATGCGCCCTCCTTGTAGCCATCGATGCCCGGAGGAACAATGCCGTCGGCGGGGGTACGGGTACCCTTGAAGATGGTCTTGCAGATGGCCTCACGGTTAATGGCCAGGGAGATACCCCTGCGCAGGTCGGCGTTGTTGAACGGCTCGGCCGTGGTGTTGCAGGTCAGGTAGTAGGTGGAAGGCTCGGCGCCGAGCAGCATGCGCTCGCCGTCGCCCATGGTGTAGCCGTCCTTGGACACGCCGCGATCCTTCTTGGCAGCGTCGATCTGAGCAACGGGAACGTCGCAGATGTCAAGGTTACCGGCCTGGAACTCCTTGTAGGCGGTCTCCACGTCCTTGATGACCTGGAAGTGGATGCCATCGATCTTGGCCTTGTCGCCATAGTAATCGTCGAACTTCTTGAGGTTGATCTCCTGACCATCCTCCCACTTGCCGTCCATCATGAACGGGCCGTTACCGATCGGGGCAAGGTAGAAGCTCTTAACATCGGACTCGGCGCACTCGGGAACCGGGGACAGAGCCGGGTGAGAGGCGACGAAGGGGAAGTCGGCGTAAGCGGAAGACAGCTTAACGACGAGGGTCTCATCGTCGGGGCAAGTAACACCGCTGAGCTCGGTAGCGTTACCGGCAAGTAGATCGTCATAGCCCTCGACCATGGAAAGGTGATAGGAGACCTCGGAAGGACCGTACTCGGTAGCGATGGCCGACTTGGTGTTGACCAGACGCTCCCAAGCGAGCTTGAAGGACTTGGAGGTAACGTCGTCACCGTTGTGGAACTTGGCCTTCTTAATCTTGAAGGTGAACTCGGTGGCGTCGTCGTTGGCCTCGAAGGACTCGCAAGCCAGCGGGACGATCTTGCCCTTCTCGGCGTCGTAAGAGGTCAGAGCATCAAACAGCTGGTACTCGACCTGAGTGCCCTGATCCTCCTGGACGTTGTAGGGGTCGATGCAGACCGGGTTGTTGATGTAGAAGTTCAGCGTCGAACCGGACTCAGAACCGGAAGCGTCGCCGCCCTTCTTGCCGCATGCGGCAAGAAAAGCCATGGAGCTCGCAGCAAGGGTACCGCCGACAAAGGCGCGACGACCCATAACGGGCTGGTGGAACATAGAATCAGCCATGCCATCCTCCTTATGAGATAGGACAAAGAAATGTTCAGTCGGACACATGTCGAGACAATCCGATCCGAACCATCAAAACGCCGCCCGCTGCTATGGCTGGTTATGCACAACAGGCCAACGTTTTGCAATACAGTAGCGCATTTTATTCACGATTTGGGGCTAATTCCGGTTAACGGTCGAGAATTTCTTTAGTTGGGCGAAGTATGTGGGGATATTTTGACTCTGTTACAAGTCTGTAAACAAAAAGGGTCCCGCACGTGCGGGACCCTTTACAAACGTATATACGCCGATGCTTAGTAGCCGACGATGCCCTGCGGGAAGAAGAACATGCACAGAACGACACACACGGCAAATACGACAGCCATGATGACGGTCAGGCGATCGAGGTTCTGCTCCATGACGCCCGTGGCAGAGCTGGAGTTATATAGCGAGCTAGCGATCATATCCGAAACGCCGGTGCCCTTACCGGAATGCATCAGGACGAGAATCGTCAACGCCACGGCAGAGACAGCCCAAACGACAAACAGAAGAATCTGAAACGGACCCATAGATAAGCTCCTTAATAGAACAATTCAAACTCCAGTACTGTACCACAACCCCCAGCACTCCCCCACCTGCCATTTGGGGACGGGGTAGAAATGGCAGAAATACCAAAAAGGGGGTTGTCCGGTTGCGGACAACCCCCTTACTAGAAAACGGTATTTGTTTTCTATTAGGCCTCGGTGGCGAGTACGCGACCCGTCATCTCGGCGGAAGGCTCAATGCCAGCCATGGTGAGCATGGTCGGAGCGATATCGGAAAGACGGCCGTCCTCGATACCGGTGAGCTGCGCCTTCTCATCAACGATGATGAACGGCACACGGTTGGTGGTGTGAGCCGTAAACGGATGCTTGGAACCGTCGGAAGCAACGTCAAACATGTGATCGGCGTTGCCATGGTCGGCGGTAATCAGCGCAAAGCCGCCCTTGGCGAGAATCGCCGGGACAACCTTGGACAGAGCATCGTCAACAGCCTCGACGGCCTTAACGGCGGCGTCGAACACGCCGGTGTGACCAACCATGTCGCAGTTCGCGAAGTTCACGATGTAGAAATCAGCGCGATCCTCGTTAATAGCGGCGACGAGCTTCTCGGTAACCTCGGGAGCGCTCATCTCGGGCTGCAGATCGTAGGTAGCGACCTTGGGGGAAGCGACGAGCACGCGCTCCTCGCCCTCCTTGGGCTCCTCGATACCGCCGTTGAGGAAGAACGTCACGTGGGCGTACTTCTCGGTCTCGGCGGTGTGCAGCTGCTTCAGGCCATTGGCGGCGATAACGTCGGCCAGAACGTTCTCGGGGAATGTCTTGGGGAAGGCGACCTCGACGTCAAACGTCGGATCGTACTCGGTCATCGTCACAAAGTGCGAAAGCTTAATCTGCTCGCGCTCAAAGCCGTCGAACTCCTTGTCCGTGAACACGCGAGTCATCTGACGAGCGCGGTCGGGACGGAAGTTGAAGAAGATGGCCGCGTCGCCCTCGTGAATGCCCTCGTTGTGGGCAGCGAAGGGCTCGACGAACTCGTCGCCGCGCGGATCCTTCTCGTAGTAGGCCTTGATACCGGCAACGGGGTCGGTATCGGCATCGGACGCGTTGACCATGACGTCGTAGGCACGCTGGATGCGCTCCCAGCGGTTGTCGCGGTCCATGGCCCAATAGCGGCCCGAAACGGTGGCAACGCGAGCGTCGCAACCGGTCTCCTCGGAGATCTTAGCCAGGAAAGCGCAGAACTCGCTCATGTAGCCGGCACCGGACTGCGGGTCGACGTCGCGGCCATCCATGAAGGCGTGGACGCGAACGGTCTTGACGCCATGCTGGGCAGCCATCTTGACCAGAGCCTCGACGTGGTTCATGTGAGAATGAACACCGCCAGGGCTCATAAGGCCCATGAGGTGCAGGGTCTTGCCTTCGGCCTTGACGTCGTCCATAGCCTTGACGAAGACCTCGTTCTTGGCGATGGAGCCGTCCTTGATGGCGTTGTTGATGCGCGAAAGCTCCTGGAACACGATGCGGCCGGCACCGATGTTGAGGTGACCCACCTCGGAGTTGCCCATCTGGCCGTCGGGAAGGCCCACGTCCTCGCCCGAAGCACCGAGCGTGGTGTGAGGATACTTCTCGTACAGGCTATCAAGGAAGGGCGTCTTGGCAGCGGCGACGGCGTTCTCGCCATCAGCCGGAGCAAGGCCGCAGCCATCCATGATGATCAGGAGTGCAGGAAGATGACGCTGTGCCATATGTCCTACTCGCCTGCCTTGACGACCATAGAGGCGAAGTCGGCAGCCTTGAGCGAAGCGCCGCCCACGAGGGCGCCGTCAACGTCAGGCTTGGCGACGAGCTCGGCAATGTTGCCGGGCTTAGCGGAACCACCGTACAGGACGCGGATACCGTCGGCGAGCTCCTCGCCGAACATCTCCTTGAGGGTCTCACGGATAGCGCCGCAGACCTCCTGAGCGTCCTCGGCGGTAGCGGTCTTGCCGGTGCCGATAGCCCAGATGGGCTCGTAGGCGACGACGACCTGCTTGGGGCAGGTGATCTCAAGACCAGCAAGGCCAGCCTTGACCTGGTTCACGACGTGCTCGACATAGGTGCCAGCCTCGCGGACCTCGAGGGACTCGCCGCAGCAGAAGACGGGAACAAGACCGGCGGCAACGAGGGCCTTGGCCTTCTTGTTCTGATCCTCGTCGGTCTCGTGGAAGTAGTCGCGACGCTCGGAGTGACCGATGATGCAGTAGGTGCAGCCAGCGGACTTGAGCATGTCGCAAGAGGACTCACCGGTGAAGGCACCCTTGGCCTCCCAGTACACGTTCTGAGCACCGAGGGCGATGGGGGCAGCCTGAATACGGTCATGAACCGTGGTGATGTCAATGGTCGGAGGGCAGACGAGCACCTCGACGCCAGCCGGAACCTCGGGCAGAGCCTGAGCCAGCTCGTCGGCGAGCTTGGCGGCCTCGGCGACGTCGTTGTTCATCTTCCAGTTACCAGCGATAAGAAGGGTGCGATTAGGCATCGAGAAGCGCCTCCACTCCGGGGAGAGCCTTGCCCTCGACGAGCTCCATGGAAGCGCCACCACCGGTGGAGATCCAGCTCATCTTGTCGGCCAGGTTGAACTTGTTGACAGCCGCGACAGAGTCACCACCGCCGATGATCGAGGTGCAGTCGGCCTCGGCGACGGCCTCGGCGATAGCCTGGGTGCCGTGAGCGAAGTTGTCGAACTCGAAGACGCCCATGGGGCCGTTCCAGAACACGGTCTTGGCGCCCTTGACGGCCTCGGCGTAGAGCTCCTCGGTCTTGGGGCCGATGTCCATGCCCTCACGATCGTCGGGGATAGCGTCGGAAGCGACAACCTCGGGGACAGCGTCCTCGCCAAAGTGATCGGCAACGCGGTTGTCGATGGGGAGCAGGATCTTGACGCCCTTCTCCTCGGCCTTCTTGAGCATCTCGCCGGCGCGCTCGACCCAGTCCTCTTCCTTGAGGGACTGACCGACGGTCAGGCCCTGAGCCAGGAAGAAGGTGTAGGCCATGCCGCCACCGATGATCAGGGTATCAGCGGAGTCGATGAGGTGATCGAGAACGCCGATCTTGGAGGAAACCTTGGAACCGCCGACGATAGCGACGAAGGGGCGCTCAGGCTCGGCGAAGATGCCGGTCAGCGTGTCGACCTCCTTCTCGAGCAGGAAGCCGGCGACGGCAGGCAGGTAAGCGGCGGGGCCCACGACGGAACCCTGGGCGCGGTGAGCGGTGCCGAAGGCATCGAGAACGAAGACGTCACCATAGGAAGCGAGCTTCTTGGCGATCTCGGGATCGTTCTTCTTCTCACGCTTGTCAAAACGGACGTTCTCGAGAACGAGGACCTTGCCCGGCTCGACGGCGGCAACAGCCTCAGCAGCCTTCTCGCCGTAGGTGTCGGCGACAAAGGCAACATCGAGACCAGAGAGCTCAGCGAGCTTCTTGGCGACGGGCTCGAGGGACAGCTCGGGCTGGAAGCCGGTGCCATCGGGACGGCCGAGGTGGCTCATGAGGATGACGCGAGCGTTGTGCTCAACGAGGTAGTTGATGGTGGGCAGGGCAGCCTTGATGCGGGTGGTGTCGCCAACGACGCCATCCTTGATAGGCACGTTGAAGTCAACGCGGACGAGAACGCGCTTGCCGTCGACATCGATGTCGCGGACGGTCTTCTTGGTAAAGGCCATGTTTGCTTCTACCTTTCGTACGTGTCTGCCTCCCATTACGGCAGACGATTTCCTATAAAAAGGGCGCGACCCTAGGGTGTAAGCCCTATGAGGCCGCGCCCTTCTTTAGACGCTCAACGAGCTATTCGCTAAAAGCTAAATTAAGCAACGAACTTCTCGAAGTACTTGATGGTGCGGACCATCTGAGAGGTGTAGGAGTTCTCGTTGTCGTACCAAGAGGTGACCTGAACGAGGGTCTGGCCGTTGCCGAGGTCAGAGCACATGGTCTGAGTGGCGTCGAAGATGGAGCCGTGGGTCTCGCCGATGATGTCGGTGGAGACGATGTCGTCCTCGTTGTAACCGAAGGTCTCGGAGATGGTGGAAGCGTAGGCCTTCATAGCGGCGTTGACCTCGTCGACGGTGACCTTCTTGTCAACGACAGCGTAGAGGTTGGTGATGGAGCCGGTCGGCGTCGGGACGCGCTGGGCGGCACCGATGAGCTTACCGTTGAGCTCGGGGAGAACCAGGCCGATAGCCTTGGCAGCACCGGTGGTGTTGGGGACGATGTTGACGGCGCAGGCGCGGCTACGACGCTTGTTGCCCTTGCGCTGCGGGCCGTCGAGCGGCATCTGGTCGCCGGTCCAGGCGTGAATGGTGGTCATGATGCCGGACACGATGGGAGCGAAGTCGTTCAGACCCTTGGCCATCGGGGCGAGGCAGTTGGTGGTGCAGGAAGCAGCGGAGATGATGTTGTCCTCAGCGGTCAGCGTCTCGTGGTTGACGTTGTACACGATGGTGGGCAGGTCGCTGCCGGCCGGAGCGGAGATGACGACCTTCTTGGCGCCAGCGTTGATGTGGGCCTGAGCCTTAGCCTTGCTGGTGTAGAAGCCGGTGCACTCGAGAACGACGTCGACGTCGAGGTCGCCCCAAGGCAGGTTGTTGGCGTCGGCCTCCTTGTAGATCTTGATCTCCTTGCCGTCAACGGTGATGGAATCCTCGCCAGCAACGACCTCGTGATCGCGAGCGTAGTTGCCCTGCGTGGAGTCGTACTTCAGCAGGTAAGCGAGCATATCGGGAGAGGTGAGGTCGTTGATAGCGACGATCTCGGAGCCCTCATGACCGAACATCTGACGGAAAGCCAGACGACCGATGCGACCGAAGCCGTTAATAGCAACCTTTACTGCCATTGTGTCTCCTTTCGTAAGGCCCCCGCAAGCTACAGCGCCCGCCGTTGAGGCCCACAAACTAACCACTCGCCTAATATACCTTTTTTTTGACTTGAATTTCACGAGAATGCTCGAAATTGAAAATCAAATTTACGTTAAAACGTTTTAAAGAATAAAATAGCAGCTAAATCCGTATATAAGTCGATACTTTAAACTACCCGTTTGCTTCAATGAGCTTTTCAAGCCTCAAAACTCGATGGTAGAGGGCCGACTTCGACAAGGGAGGGTCAGCCATCTCCCCTAAATCACGCAGCGACAGATCGGGATAGCGCTCGCGCAGGTCGCAAAAGACCGCCAAGGCATCCGGAAGCGCATCGCGAAGGCCGCGCTGCTCGAGCTCATCGATAAGCGCAAGCTGATGTTGGGCAGCACCGGCGCTTCTGGTCTGGTTGGCGAGCTCGGCGTTCACGCGACGGTTCACATCGTTCTTAACCAACTTGACCGCGCGCGCCTCCTCAATCTCGGCAACGCTGCGCTTGGCACCAATCAGCTTTAATAAATGCTCGATTTCCTCGGCGCTCTTAATGTACACGGCATATGACCCCCGCCGCGCATTAACACGAGCATGGACCCCAATCTGCCCCAACAGGTCGCAAAGCCCCTTGGCATATTGCTCGCCCTGCACCGCGATCTCCAAATGAAAATCGCCGCGTGGATCGGCCACGAAGCCGCCCGCGATGAGCGCGCCGCGGATGTAGGCAAGCCTGCAGCAGGGACGGGCAACGATGTGTCGGGGAACACCAGCAACGAGCCCTCCCCTGCGGTCTAGAATGCCCAGCAGCACCAGAGCCTTGCCCAGGTCGGGTTGATCGGGCAGGGTAATGAGATAGTTACGGACCTTATGCAAGACCGATTTACGAACGGTGAATTCCGTTTTGAGCTTAAGGATGCGATGCGTCAGCGTGATCATCGTGCGCGCGACGGCTCCCGTCTCGGTCGCGACCGTCAAACGATACCGCCCGGAGCCGGCCAACGAAAGCGTACCGCTCACACGCGTCAGGGCGGCAAGCGTCGACAAATCGCAGTATTCACATTCGGGTTCGCAGCGCGCAAGCTCGTCACGCACCTCGGCGGTAAACGACATGCAGGCCTATGCTTTCGTGTTGGCGCGCGACAAGTCGCGATGGGAAATGCTCACGTGATACTGGGCGCCTTCCAAATAACGTGCCGTGGCCTCGGCGATGGCAACGCTGCGGTGCTGACCGCCCGTGCAACCGATGGCAATAGAAAGCTGCGGCTTGCCCTCTGCGATATAACCGGGCATGACCGTATCGAGCAGCTGCGTCCAGGCCTTCCAGAACTCCTGCGTCTTGGGATGGTCCAGAACAAAGTCGGAGACTTTCTTATCGAGACCGGTCATGGTGCGCATCTCGGGATCGTAGAACGGATTGGGCAGGAAGCGAACGTCAATCATAATGTCCGCCTCGACGGGCATACCGTGCTTAAAGCCAAACGAGAACACGTGAACGTCCATGAGCTGCTGGTCGGACAACTCGGAGAACGCCATGCGCAATTTGTTGCGCAGCGCAGAGGTGCGTAGGCGGCTCGTGTCGATAATCATATCGGCTCGATCGCGCACACCCTGCAGCTGCAGGCGCTCGCGCTGAATCGCATCGGCCGTAGTCTCCCCCGGCTTGGCAATGGGATGACGGCGGCGATTTTCGCTGTAGCGACGAATCAGTACCTCGTCAGAAGCCTCCAGGAACACGATGTCGCAGCTCATCTCGCGCTCTTCGAGCGCGGCGACCGCATCGAGCAGCTCATCGAACAAGCCCTGGCTACGCAAATCGCAGGTGACGGCGAGATGCCTGCCCACGCCCGTATTAATGCCGACGAGCTCGGCAAGCTGGGCGATCAGACGCGGAGGCAGGTTATCGATGCAAAAATAGCCCATGTCCTCGAACACGTGCATGGCCTGCGTGCGGCCCGATCCGGACATTCCGGTGATGATGACGATATCGGGGATGCGCTCCGAGCGCTCCGCCGCATCCATGGCATCTCCCTTTTGCATGTGCTGCCTCCCGAAAACAAGCGCGGGACCCAGCAACCCGGATCCCGCGCGGTCAATTGCCTTTATTGAGTATACCGCCCCGAGCGGATACGAGGCCTGTCTTACGCCTCAAGCGCAGCCTTGAACCAACTTGTAATACTCGTGGGGTGCGTGATGGCGGTGCCGACGACAACGGCCCAGGCGCCAGCATCGATCGCGGCGCGAGCCTCCTCGGGCGTATGCACGCGACCCTCGCAAATGATGGGAAGGCCGGGGAATTCCTCGGTCGCCTGACGCAGGAGCGGCAGGTCGGGGCCATCGGCCATGGTGCAGTCGATGGCGGCGACACCGTGAGAGAGCGTGGTAGATACCAGGTCGAAGCCCATATCAACCGCACGGCGAATGTCCTCGATGGTGGCACAATCCGCCATCAGGAGCACACCCTCCTCGTGCAGCGGACGGAAGGTATCCTCGACCGTCTTGCCATCGGGGCGCGGACGATCGGTGGCGTCGATCGCCACGATATCGGCACCAGCAGCAACGCAGGCGCGGGCGTGACGCAGCGTCGGCGTGATGTAAACGCCCTCGTGTCCATCCTTCCATAGGCCAATAACAGGAACCTCACAGCGACCCTTAATGGCGGCAATGTCGGCAAGGCCCTGGCAGCGAATGGCGGCGGCGCCGCCGAGTTCGCAAGCGCGAGACATTTGAGCCATGGTCTCGGGCGTACGAAGCGGCTCGCCCATATACGCCTGAACGCTCACGACGAGCTTACCCTTCAGGGATTGAATCAAAGGATCGACGGTCATAAGGCTGCAACCTTTCTCAGAACAGCCTCCCGAGGCGTGTTGTCTCGGGAGGCTCCTACAGCAGATACGTTTACTTTAACGAAGCGAGAAGATGCTCGGCGGCACCGATGAGCGGAGCATCGCCCTCCAGAGACCCGATGAGAATCGGCGTGTCCTGGAGCGGATCGAGCGCCTGGCTGGCATAGCCCTCGTGCACCGAATCCTTCCACGTCTGCGAACGCCAATCGGGACCCTGATGAATTACGCCGCCCGAAAGCACGATAACCTCTGGATCCAGAATATTGGCAAGCGAGCCCAAGCTGGCGCCCAGCGCAAAGCCGGCGTCATGGATGACCTCGGTCGCCTTTGCGTCGCCAGCACGACACAGGTCGTTCACGTCGCGACCGACCGAAGGACGGCTGGGGTCAACTCGACCGAAGCGTTCGTCGTACATACGGCCAATCGAGGTGCCCGAAGCAACAGACTCAAGATGGCCGGAACGCCCGCAGGCGCAGGGAATGCCGGCGGCAGCCGAGCACTCGATGTGGCCCATATGACCGGCAGCACCATGGAAGCCCTGCATCACGCGGCCGTTCTCGACATATGCGCCACCGATGCCCGTACCGATTCCCAGGCACAAGACGGAGAACTTGCCCTTGCCGACGCCCCAGTGGGCCTCGCCCAGAGCATGAGCCTGCACGTCGCCCACAACGGCAACGGGAAGACCAAGGTCCTCGCGCAGACGCGGCCCCAACTGAACGCCGGACCAGCCGGGCATGATCTCATTGGCATAAGCAATGGCGCCCGTCTTGGGATCGACGACGCCTGCGGCACCGATACCGACACCGAGAACCTCGACATCGGGATTCGCCTCAAGAGCGGCCTTGATAGACGCCTCGATACGCTGGAAGACGGCCTCGCCGCCCTCCTGGGCCTCGGTAGGAATCTCGGCCTCAAAAACGGGATGGGGCACACTACCGTCAGCCGGGTACTCCATGATGGCAGTCGCAATTTTAGTTCCGCCGATATCGACAGAGCAGACGTACTTGTTCTCCATGTCGCTCTCCTTCGGAGATAAAAACAACTACAGGAAATGCGCCGTCAGGCTAGCCGTCACAGCGCAGTAAAGGTTTTCCAGGTGTCCGAGATCGCCGAGAAACCGTGTGGCCATTGACCTAATGGGTCATGGCCACACGGTTGAACGGCGAGGTCGGGTGCCTGGGAAGCTTTACAGGAGACCGTTGTCCTGAAGGACCTTCCTAATCGCCTCGACGTTCTCGCCGGTCATGGCCTTCACCGGGCGCGGCATGGTCGGGCTGTCGAAGATGCCCATGAGGTTCATAGCGGTCTTGAAGGCGCCGACGCCACCGGCATAGCCCTGGACGCCCGAGGTGACGTCCCAGATGTGCGAAATCTCATTGAGGCGATCCTGCTCGGCCTTGACGGTAGCCCAGTCGCCGGCCTGAGCGGCCTTCCACTGGCGCACGTAGCCCTCGGGCTCAACGTTGGCAAGGCCCGGGACAGAACCGTCGGCGCCACCGAGGTAAGCGCCGTCGACAACAACCTCGTGACCGGTGAGGATGCTCATCGGATGGCCGTTCTTCTCGTTCTCCTGAACGAGATAGCGGAACGAGATGTCATCACCCGAGGAATCCTTGACGCCAGCAAGGACGCCCTCGGCGCCGAGCTTGGCAAGGAGCTTCCAGGGGAGCTTGGTGTGAACGCAGACGGGAATGTCATAGGCAAAGATGGGCAGGTCGAGCTCCTCGTGCAGGATGCGGAAGTGCTCCTCGACCTCGGTCATGCCCTGCAGGGCATAGAACGGGCAGGTGGCGACAAGCGCATCGGCGCCCAGCTCCTGAGCGACCTTACCGTGCTCGATCATGCGCTCGGTCTCGGTATCGATGATGCCGACCAGGACGGGCACGCGGTGGTCGACGATACGAACGGCCTCGGCGATGATCTGGCGACGACGCTCATCGGTGGAGAAAACGACCTCGCCCGAAGAGCCCAGGAAGAACAGGCCATCGACGCCGGCATCGATCATGCGGTTGATGCTGCGCTCAAAGGAGGCAACGTCGAGCTGGTGGTCTTCGGTATCGGGAACAACGACGGGAGGGATAACGCCGGTGAATTTCTGAGTTGCCACAAGAATCTCCTTAGTTGTCTGGCGGGCGGCCCTATGCCACCCACTCTTGTTGGCAGTGTCCAGGCCGTCTAGGCCAAAGAACACGGGTAGAACGTTTGGTTAAAAAAGTCGATGACTTCGTTTTCGAACGCGTTGATGCGCTCATGAGCGTATTTGGCATAGATGATATGCCTCCGGTCACACTCAAGACCGTTGAATACGGCAAACTGGCCCTTGGGATCACTCACGGCATCCATGAGCGATGTGCCCATGAGCACCGATCCACGCACCCGAGACGACAACGCCTCGAGGCCACCGGGAATTGGATTGGCAACCGCCGTGCAGGCGAGGCCCCGCTCGTCCAGAGCAGAAACCGCCAGCGCGACTCCGCCGCCAAGGCCCTCGCCCCATGCAAAGATGCGGTCGGGGTCCACGCCATCAAGATTGCGCGCCACCTTCGCCATCGCGCAACCCCAACGGACGCGCTTGACAAAAGCAGGAGAGGCAATCCCCTGCTGCAGCTCGCTGGATCCAATCGCCTCATCGTCCAGCGCAAGCACGGCATATCCCATGGCCGCAAACCTCGTCATGTGATGCCATCCCCGCACGGGTCGGTCGATGTCGTGAAACATCAGACATAGCGGCACAAGCTCGGATGCTCGGGCGCGACCGGCAGGCTCGATCAAACGTGCGTGGACCACATCGCCACCAAGCTCAAAGGAAACCTCGGAGTAGCGGGCATACGGATTGGCGAAATCGATTGCCGTAATACTCGGCCCGCAAACCTCAAGGTCCGAAGCGGCTATCTCTAATTCGGAAACATCCGCAGAAGCATCACCGCGCCAATCCCGGAAATCAGCGAGCCTTGACGAAACCGTTCCAGGAATTTCCACGAGCCCGGGGACTATCAGCTCGTCAACATTGCTCTCGCACTTAGACATGAGCCTCCCCTCCCTCACAGAAAAACGGAATGATCAGATCGTCAAAATCCTGAATCTCCTCGTGGCCAAAGCCTTCAAAGAACTCATGACGCTTTTCACAGGTCAGGTTGTTATAGACCGCAAACTGCGTCGCTGGCGGACAGACGGTATCGGCTGTGCCGGTGCCAAACAGCACGGGGCATTTGACCATAGGGGCAAAGTTCTTGGAATCGAAGTACGCCAGCTTGGCATAGGCTTCGTCGATACGAGTCGAGTCCTCGTCAAACCAGCGAGACCAATAGCGCAGGCCCTCGTAGGCAATGTCGTCGGCATCCAAATCCCAGACCAGGCGGAAATCCGACAGGAACGGATAGAGGATGGCGGCGCGATTGATAAGCTCGCTGTTAAGTGCACAGGTCGCAATGCCCAAACCGCCGCCCTGCGACGCGCCGTTCACAAACACACGGGCAAGATCGATGCCCTCGAGCTCGCGAACGATGCGGCACAGGATGCGAATATCTTGGTGCAAGCGGACATAGTAGAGGTTGGCCGGATCGCCGTCGATGCCGGCGACGATATGGCCCGCGACCGTTGTGCCCTCAAATCCACCAATGTCCTCGGAGGGACCTCCTTGGCCGGGGCAGTCGAGGGCGATGAGTGCCATGCCCATGCCCGCAAACGACGCCTGCTCAAACCAGCTGCGGCTTGCACCCGGATACCCATGGAACTGAAGTACCAATGGCACGGGCTCGTCCGAGACGGGTTTAAGGTACTTGGCATGCAGGCGAGCGCCACACATGCCGGTATACCAGAGGTCGAAAAGCTGGCAGGTCACGGCATCGGTGACCGATGCCGTCTCGATCGCATAGTCAAGCCCGACGGCGTCGGCCTCGGCCATGCGGTCCTTCCAAAAGAGATCGAAATCTGATGGACGGGGCATGACGCCCCGATACCCACCAAATTGCTGTTGTAGCTCCTGAGCACTTGGCATGGCTCGTGAACCCAACCTTTCGAAATCGCAACGGAGGTGCGCCCGGCAAGGGAACCGGGCGCACGGGAGGGAAAGCGAGGCTACTCGCCGAGCTTGGGATGCAGCAGCGACGGCGCAGCACCGAGCAGCATCTTGGTGTAGGGGTCCTGAGGGTGCTGGAAGACCTGCTTGGCCTCGCCCTGCTCGACGATCTTGCCGCCATTCATAACGATGATGTCGTCAGAGATATAGCGGACCGTCTGGATGTCATGGCTGATGAACACCATGGCCAGGCCGAGCTCCTTCTTAAGGTCGGTCAGCAGGTTCAGAATCTGCGCGCGGACCGAAACGTCCAGAGCCGAGGTGGGCTCGTCGGCGATGATGGCATCGGGGTTCAACGACAGGGCACGGGCAATTGCGACGCGCTGGCGCTGGCCGCCCGAAAGCTGGCCGGGAAGAACCTCGGCGGCAGAGCTGGGCAGACCGGTGAGCTCCAGGAGCTCCTTGACGCGCTTCTCCTGTTCGGCCTCGGTGCCCAGATTGTGGACGCGCATGGGGTCGAGCAGCTGCTCGCGAACGACCATGCGGGGGTTGAGCGCCGTGGCCGGGTTCTGGAACACGACCGAGATGACGCGACCCATGTGGCGACGGTCCTCGGCGGTACGCTTGGTTACGTCCTTGCCCTTAAAGTAGACCTTGCCGCTCGTGGGGGCCTGCAGGCCGCACATGACGTTGGCGGTGGTGGACTTACCGCAACCGGACTCGCCGACGATGCCGATCGTCTGACCGGGCATGAGCCTAATCGTTACACCCTGGACGGCGTGAACCAGGTTGGGGTGCAGAATCGAGCCGGTACGGGTCCTAAAGGTGACGTGGACGTCATCAAGGAAGATGATCGGCTCGACGCCGTTGACTGCGGTCTCGCTCATCTACATCACCTCCGCGTGAGGGGTCAAACCATTTGCCTTGAGCACCTCGTCGGGGAGCTCGGAATAGAAGTGCTCGGTGCCGGGCACGCGCTTGAAGACCGGACGGGTGTCCAGGCCAATGCGCGGATGGCTCGAGCGGGGCGCGAAGCGATCGCCCTTGGGGAAATCGCGCGGGCTCGGAACGGCGCCGGGCACCTGGTGCAGGCGGCCCGAACCGCTCTCGATGGACAGAACGGAGCCCAGAAGACCGCGGGTGTACTCGTGGATCGGGTTAGTGAGCAGCTCCTTGGTGGGCGCCTGCTCGATAACCTGACCGGCGTACATAACCGTGATGTTATGGGCGACCTCGGCGACCAGCGCCAGGTCATGCGAGACGAAGATCATGGCAAAGCCGAGCTTGGCCTGAAGGTCGTTGAGCAGCTTGATGACCTGCTTCTGGACGGTAACGTCCAGAGCGGTCGTGGGCTCGTCGCAGATGACCAGCTTGGGGTCGCGGGTAAGGGCCATAGCGATCAGAACACGCTGACGCTGGCCACCGGAAAGCTCATGCGGGTAGCTCTCGAGCGTACGCTTGGGGTCGAGGCCCACGAGCTCCAGGAGTTCCTCGGCGCTGCGGGTGCCGCCGCGCTTGGTGAGCTGCTTCATCTGGGCAGAGATGAGCATGGAGGGGTTGAGCGAGGACAGGGCGTCCTGATAGACCATAGCGATATCGGTACCGCGCAGGCCGAACCACTCCTTCTTGCTCATCTTGAGCAGGTCGCGGCCCTCCCAGAGGACCTCGCCGGAAAGATGTTCGTCATCGTCGGTCAGGCCCATGATGGCCAGCGTGGTGATGGACTTACCGCAACCGGACTCGCCCACCAGACCCATGGTCTGGCCGGGACGGACGTCAAAGTTGACATGGTCGACGACGTTGATATCACCGTGATGCTCAAACTGGATGCAGAAATCGCGGACCGAAAGGATCGGCTCAACAGACTCGTCGGGCACATGGCGATCGTCACGCTTGAGCTCGACATCGCGCAGGGCGCCAAGGCGAGCGGAGAGGGACTGGGCCTGCTCCTTGTAGGCGCGAACGGGGTCGGAGACCAGCAGGTCGGCCTCGCGACGCTTGGAGGAATCGGTCGGATCCAGGGCGGCGGAGGGAGCAGCGGCCATGGCGTCGGTAATGCCCTCGGAGAGGATGTTGAGCGCCAGGCAGGTGATCATGATGGCCAGGCCCGGGAACAGCGCCTGCCACCAACGGCCGGCGAGCACGCCGCCGCGGGCGTCGGCGAGGATGTTGCCCCAGGTAGCGGTGGGCTCCTGGATACCAGCGCCGATGAAGGTCAGCGAGGCCTCGAAGATGATGGCGTCGGCGACCAGGGTAACGGTGAAGACCATGATCGGGGCGATGCAGTTACGCAGAACATGCTTGATCAAAATCCACGGAGCCTTGGCGCCGGAAACGATGACCGCGCGGACATAGTCCTCTCCGTACTCGGACACGATGTTGGCGCGCACGATACGGGCAATCTGCGGAGTGTACATAAAGCCGATGGCGAAGATGATCGACGGCACGGAGTTGCCCAGAATGGAGACGAAGACGGCCGCGAGGGCGATGCCCGGGATAGACATGATGATGTCCAGGATACGCATGATCGTCTCGGAAACGGCCTTGCGCGAAACCGCCGCAAGGGCGCCCACGACCGAGCCGCAGACCAGAGCCATGGCAGTGGCGCCAAAGCCGATAATCAGCGAGTAACGACCACCGTAGAGCATGCGCGACAGAATGTCGCGACCCTTATCGTCGGTACCGAAGATAAATCCGTTGCCGGGAGCCTGGCGAGCCGTAAAGATCTCGACCGGGCTATAGGGGGCAAGAAGGGGTGCCAGAATCGCAGTCAGGGCGACCAGCACCAACACGACGGCGGCAATCTTAGAAGACAGCGTCATCTTCTTCCAGCCACCGAGCTTGAGCCCCTTGGAGGCAGCCTTCTCGAGCTGCTCGGTTTGCTTCTCTCGAATCTTTACCATAATCTACACCGTCCTGATGCGCGGGTTGATGAGCAGGTAGAGCATGTCAACCACGATGTTGATGATGATGAAGGCAAGAGCAACGACGATGACGACGCCCTGAACCAGGTTCGCCTCGTTGCCCTGAACGCCCTGCAGGATCGCGGTGCCCATGCCGGGGAGGTTGAAGATAACCTCGATGACGACGGCGCCGCCCATGAGGTAACCGATCTTAAGACCGAGGGTGGTGACCGGGGTGATCAGCGCATTGCGAAGTACGTTGATGCCGACGACGACCTTCTCGGGAACGCCGGCGCCGCGAGCCATACGGACATAGTCCTTGTCGAGCTCCTCGACCATGGCCGTACGCACGATACGAGTCATCTGACCCGTCAGCGGGAAGGCAAGAGCAATGGCGGGCATGATCATACGTCCCAGATAGCCAGCCGGGTTGGTGGTGAAGTGAGGCAGAGCACCGGACGCCGGAAGCACCTTAAGGTAGGAAGAGAACAGCAGAATCAACAGAACGGCAAGCCAGAACGACGGGGTTGCCAAGCCGGCGATGGAGAAGACGCGGATCACTTGGTCCGGCCATTTATCGCGATACAGTGCCGCGATGACGCCGAGTAAAAACGAAACGACCGCGCCGATGGCAAGACCGATGAAGGTCAGCTGCATCGTGACGGGCAGGGCAGTGGAGATGCGCTTGGCAACGGAGTTGCGAGCAGCACCATAGGTGCCCATGTCGCCATGGATCAGATCGCCCATGTAACGCACGTAGCGCACGGGCCAGGGGTCGTCCAGACCATACTTCTCATGGTACTCGGCAACCGCCTCGGGCGAGGCACCGTCACCCAACGCCGTATAGGCGGGGTCGGTCTTGGAGAACGACATAAGGAAGAACACCAGGACGGTGACGCCCAATGCCATGATCGGCAGCGCCACGAGACGCCTTCCAATCAAACGTAGCAAGTTGTTCACGTTCTCTCCCCTTTCTTTTGTCGGTAGGACCAACTGGTATATGAGTACGGATACTCATTACAAGACCCGAGCGACATCGTTGCCGCCCGGGTCTTTGTTTCAACTATGAGGATACGGTCCCAACGACCGACATCCTGCATACAGACTCAAGCGAGCCTTACGCCTTGACGGTCGCGACGCCCCTGAAGGACATACTCGTCGTGCCGATGCCCTTGAAGCCATCGAGGGCCTCGCCGTTGGGAGCAGTGGACGGATCGTCCCAGGAAGCGGAGACGGTCTTGACGTGGACAACGGGGTACAGAACAGCGTTGTCGGCAATGATGTCGAAGCACTCGTTCCACTTCTTCTGCTGCTCGTCGCCCTCGGCGGCAAGAGCCTCGTCCATGAGACCGTGGAGCTTCTGCCACTCAGCGGACTCCTTCCACGGGCAACGGGTCTGCATCCAGACGTTGTCGCCGTACCACCAGTTGAGCAGCAGGTCGGGGTCGGCGCCGAAGCAGGAAGGATCGCCAGGGGCAAGGAGGATATCGTAGGCCTCGCCGCCGTCGATGGCAGCGTAGGTGGCCGGCGAGGTATCGGTCTGGATGGTCACATCGAAGCCGAGAGCGTCGAGGTCGTTCTTGACCTGGGCGGCCATGCCCTTAATCTGCTCGTTGTCGGTGGTGCGCAGGGTGATGGCACCCGGGGTGATGCCAGACTCCTCGATGAGCTTCTTAGCCTTCTTGGCGTCGGTCTTGTACACCGTGGAAGCCTCATGATAGTTGGTGAAGCTCTTGGGCAGGTAGCAGCTGGCAGCGGTGGCAAGGCCGGCGAAGGTGTTGCTGACCATCTTCTCGGTGTCGAGTGCATACATGACGGCCTGACGGACCTTGACGTTGTTCCAAGGCTCCTTGGCGACGTTGAACATGATGAAGCGGGTGCCGAAACCCTGAACGTTATCGATCTTGCAGCCGGCGCTCTCGAGCTGGTCGACGGCGTCAGCGGTAACGAGCTCCATAACGAGCGTGGAGCCCTCCTGCTGAGCGGTAACGCGAGCGGTGGGGTCGGTCAGGATGCTGTACTGGATCTTCTTATCCTCGGCAGCATACTCACCGTTGTACTCGGGGTTGGGAACCAGGGTGATCTCGGTATCGGAGATAGAGTCGTACATCCAGGGGCCGGAGCCGATCGGCTGCTTGGCGCGATCCTCCTCGGTCTGGGTGGCCGGGGTAACGCGGACGATGGCCAGACGATCCTTGAGCAGGGAGAAGTTGGGGACCTTGGTCTTGACCGTCACGGTGCTGGCGTCCTTGGCCTCGATGGACTCGAAGGGCTGGAAGAACGGAGCATACGTAGCAGAAGCGGCGCAAGCGGTGTAGGAAGCGACAACATCGTCAGCGGTGACCTCGGTGCCATCGGAGAACTTGGCGCCCTTGCGGATGGTGACCTCGAAAGTGGTGTCGTCCACAGACTTGGGATCGTCGGTGGCGAGCTCGTTGAAGGTGCTGTAGTCGTGGTAATCGATGCCGTAGAGGCCCTCGACGACGTGCCAGTTAGCACCCAGGCCCACAGCGGAGCCGGTGCTGGCGGGATCGAAGCTAGACGGAGCGTAAGCGGAACCAGCGGTGATCACGCCGCCGCCACGGTTGGCGGAATCGGTGGAACCGGAAGCGGAACCCTCGTCGCTAGAGCTGCCACCGCAGCCGGTGAGACCAAGCCCTGCGACAGCAGCGACGCTGCCGGTGAGGCCGAGGAACGAACGCCTGGACATACCCTTGTTGATGATGGCCATGTCTTCTCCTATCAATAGAGAATCTTACCCGGGAGCACCTAGACGTGCCCCCGCGCAACTTGCGGACGATATATACCTTACCTACCGACGAACCCAACTGAGGTGCCGCGCTCGGCGACCGATACATACATCCGCTTGAACGGTATTTACTACCGTTCACCGAATTCATTGACAAATGATTCGACAGACAGTATGTATCGACGAGGTGAGATATCAGTCTTCGTCAACCCGCAGGATAGCAGTGTTGTTCACCATGGCTAGTCAAACGTTTTAGCGTTAATAAAACCCGAAATCGGCAGGTAATCACCGCGAAACAAATGATTGATAATCGGCCAATCATGTATATCAGTTGTTTGGAAGCGCGTTTAGCTTTCGGAACGGTTGGCCGATGACTGGGCGCGCTCGGCATTCCATGCAACAAGTGCCTCGTGGACCGCTTTGGCGACATCGGCCGGAACGCCTCGAACTTCTGCAATCTCCTGCTCGCTTGCCGCGCGCAAACGCTTCATCGAGCCAAAATGGCGCATAATGGCACGTTTTCTGGTTGGTCCCACGCCTGGAACGTCGTCAAGCACCGAAACCGTCATAGCCTTATCGCGCAACTCGCGGTGGAACGTAATCGCAAATCGGTGGGATTCATCGCGAACCTGCTTGATCAGATAAAGCGAAGCGGAGCCGGTCGGCAGCACGACGGGAGTCTCGTCCCACGGCACGAAAACCTCCTCATCGGCCTTTGCCAAGCCACAAACTGGTATATCGAGGCCGAGTGCCTCAAGTTGCTTAATTGCAGCGGTCAATTGCGGCTTGCCGCCATCGACAACGAGCAAATCGGGGCGCGAGCCAAAGCGTTCGTCCGCCATGCGCTCGGGAGCATAGCGACGTCCCAGAACCTCGGACATCGATACGAAGTCGTTCGCCTCGTCCAATTCGGCCTGAATTTTAAAGCGACGATACTGGCCCTTGTCGGCACGGCCGTTGGTAAATACCACCATCGAAGCGACGGTAAAGGTGCCGTGCAACGTCGAGATATCGAAGCACTCGATGCGCAACGGCGGCGCAGGCAGCGCCAGCGCACTTTCGAGCTCCAGGAGCGCCTGATTGGTGCGATCGTCAGCATACCCCGTGCGCATCATGTAGCGCATGAGGGCATGGCGCGCATTTTTGGAAGCCATGTCGAGCAGGCGGTGCTTTTCGCCACGCTGCGGCCTATGGAGATGGCAAGAGCGCTCGCGCTTGCCCGCAAGCCACTCCCCCAACGCTTCGGCATCCTCAAGCTCGACAGAGAGATTGATCTCGGCTGGAATATCAGCCGTCTCGTCGTAATAGCGCTTAAGAAAGCCCGATTGAAGCTCTTCCTCGTCGACGTCCAGGCCTTTATCGAGGATAAACTCACAAGTTCGAACCGTTCGGCCCTCGCGAACGACAAAGACACAGGCGGCAGAGATAGTCTCCTCGCGATAGAAGCCGATGACGTCGATATCGACGCTTGATGGAAAAACGACCTGTTGGCGATCGTCCAGACCCCTAATGACTTCCAGGCGACGCTTGATGCGCGCCGCACGCTCGAAATCGAGCGTCTCGGCTGCCTCCGTCATCTCGGACGTAAGCTCGTCGACGACATCCTTGCGATGGCCAGACAAGAAACGCTCGACACGCTTGACGTTCTTGGCATAGTCGGCAGGGGAAATCGCGCCGACGCATGCGCCCGGCCCGCGCCCGACATGGTAGTCAAAGCAGGGACGCCCGTTTTGCGCGCAAATCATATTGACGATGTCTTCTTCGCCCTTATGAGATTCGACGATGCGGCGGCAGCGGCGCCATTCCGCACAGGATGCCGAGCAAATAGGAATAACCTTGCGTAGCGTATCGATGGTCTCACGCGCCGCACGGCTATCGGTATAGGGGCCAAAATAGCGCGTTCCCGGTTTATGACGCTCTCGCGTGTATTTAATAGCCGGAAACAAGTCGCTCTTGGTAATGGCGATAAAGGGATAGCTTTTGTCGTCTTTGAGATCGACGTTAAAGTACGGATGGTACTGGCCAATCAGATTGCGCTCGAGCACCAGTGCCTCGTGCTCGGTCTCCACCACGATATAGTCGAAGCTCGCCACCAGCTGCATCATGAGCGGAATCTTTTGACGCTCGTCCTGCAGCGTCACGTATTGACGCATACGGGCACGCAAGTTTTTTGCCTTGCCCACATAGATGACTTCGCCCTTGGCATCTTTCCAAAGGTAGCAGCCGGGTTGCGTGGGAACGCGCGAAACCTGTTCGGCAAGTGTTGGAATGTTGTCGTGACCTGCCACGCGCGCCTACTTGCGACGAAGCAGCGCCGAGACCTCGGGCATCTTAAAGACGAAGGCAAGACCAAAAGTTACGGCAAGCGAGACGACGCCTGAAACACAAACGTAGCCCAGGGTAATTAGGATCGAGCTGCCAAGCACTCCGACAAAGTGCTCGAGTGCCCACATGACGCCGGCACCCGCGGCAGCGCCCAAGCCACCGAACAACAGGCCGAAGAAACCGCCGTGCAGGATAGACTTGACCTGAAGGCCATGCAGACGACGGCGCAGCCACCACAGTGAGCATCCGACCAAGACCACGTAGTCAACGACGTACGAAAGCGCAATTGCCGGCATACCGTAGCCCAGCACCACGCCAAACAGCAGCACCGAACCGGCCTGACCGATAGCGGAGTACAGGCAATAGCGGCTATAAGGTTTCATATCGAGCAGGGCCGAGAAGCTCTTCTGCATCAGCACGACCACGCCGTAGAGCGGCAGGGAAAGTGCCAGATAGATAAGGAACTCCGAAACCAGTGCCACGCCGGATTCATCGAACTTGCCAGCGCAGTAAATCATGTTGAGCGGACGGGCAAAGACGATCAGGTACAGCGCAAACGGAATCAGGAAGAAGAGCATCTGAGCGACACCGCGCGAAATGCCCATGCGAACGCTGTCGTAATCCTTCTCCTGCGCATCGTGAGAGAGTTCGGTATAGAGTGCCGTCGAAAGCGAGGCGGCAATCAGCGCATAGGGCAGCGTATACCACAGGCGCGCATACGCGATGACGGAAGGGCCAGTCTCGGGTTGCACCACCAGCGCAGCGGCATTAGTGATGGAGGTCGAGACAAACATGCACACCGTGGCGAGCAGCGTCGGGATACCGAGCGCAATCGTCTGACGCAGCGCGGGATCCTTAAAGTCGATATGGATATGCGGATGCACGCCGTGCTTGCCAAGCGCGGGAATCTGGCAGGCCATCTGAACAAAGACGCCAAGGGTCGTACCAGCTGCGATCAAGATGATGCCGGCCTGCTCGCCAAATTGCGCAGATACGGGCGCGAAGCCCATAAAGCTGGCAATGACGATGACATTGTTGAGAACCGGGGCAAACGTCGACCAGAAGTAGTCGCGGTGTGCGTTGAGAACGCCCGAGAACACCGAGCCCAAGCCATAAAACAGAATTTGGATAGCAAAGAAGCGGAACATGAACGCAGCGGTATCCATGCTGCCGCCATCGCCCGAAAGGAACGACTGCGTCCAAATAAAGCCGGGAGCAAACACGGTGCCCAGCAGCGAGATGCCGCCCAGCAGCAGAAGCAGAATACCGAGCAGGTTGCCGACATACTCGTTCGATGCCTCGCGGCCCTGCTCGCGCCTCACGCCCATATACACCGGCAAAAACGCCGTAACGAGCATGCCGCCCATCACGAGCTCGTAGAGCATGTTGGGCAGGTTGTTGGCAACCTGATAGGAGGACGAGAGCAGCGACATGCCGATGGCGGCCGCCATGGCCCACGTGCGGATAAACCCGGTGACGCGCGACACGATGGTCAGCACGGTCATGAGGCCAGCAGAACGACCAACCGTGGAGTAGTCCGACGAACCCATATCGTCTACGTCGTCCTGAGAGTCCTCATGAACCTCATCTTGTGGCAGTAAATCGTCCACGACGGCAAAGGAGCCGGTCATCGCAAAGGGGTCGTCAACCAAAACGGCGTCATCAGCAGGTGCGGCGTCATCGCTGTTCGGCATGTTGTTACCGGATACGGCATCATCATCGAATATGGCATGGTCGCCAAACACCGTGTCAACTTCTTTGGCGGCGACGGTTCGGGCAGAAAACGACAGAGGGTCCCAGTCGTCATCACCGTCGATGGCCACGCCCTCGACGGGATCGGTCGAACCAAGCGGCGACCATTCGTCATCCGAAAGAAGCGGTTCGCCATCATCATGAGCCGCGGGTTTGGCGGAACGAACGGCAGGGGCGCTCTGCGGCGCGCTCTTTCCCTGGGCCGCCATCAAAAACACCGCCGTCTCATCGGGACGCGGCGCACGAGGAGCCTCGGAGGCGATCGGCATCACGCTGGCGCTCGATTGAGCGGCGGCCAAAAAGACAGCCGTCTCATCGGGACGAGCCGAAGAAAGAACCGTACGGGGAAGCGCCGTGCCGGCACCGGCGGCACGCAAGTACACGGCCGTCTCGCCCGGGTCAGCGGCAGCAGACCAGGCGTTTCGAATCTCGTTATCGATCGAAGCGGCCTCGGGCGCGGGCGCCTGAGGAGCCGACCCTTTTGCGAAGTGAGCGCCGGACTTTGGTTCTTCCTGCGGCATCGCTCAGTCCTCTCTCGTGATCGGGGCAACCGTCGCCCCGCAAAATGCAACTAAGTCATCGGGAGCAAGCTCAAGCTGATAGCCTCGCTTGCCGCCCGAGATAAAAATGGTATCCCAAAGGACGCATGTCTCATCGATCAGCGTCCGGAAGCGTTTTTTCATACCGACCGGGCTGCAACCGCCGCGGACATACCCCGTCGCGGCAAGCAAATCTTTGACATGCATCATGGTCAGCGACTTTTCGCCTGCAGCGCGCGCGGCGGCCTTGAGGTCGAGCTCGTCGGCAACAGGAATGCAGCACACGACATGGTCGTTGGACGGCGTCGTGCAGACCAGGGTCTTAAATCCCTGACCGGGCTCCTCGCCAAGCTGCTCAGAAATCGCGACGCCCAGACCTGACGATTCATCGCCATCGTCTTCGTACGTATGGAGAATATAGGAGATACCGGCGCTTTCCAGCTCGCGCATCGCATTGGTTTTTGGCGTCTTAACAGCCTTTGCCATGGCACATCCTTTCCCTCGCAGAGCGACGCAAGGATTAAGTATAGGGCCAATTCCGCTGCATATGCCATCTCGACACACAGAAGCGCCACCGAATCAGAAGGAATCGGCGGCGCGTAGGTACTACAACGTCTCTTTACTGCGCGTCGAGCTGCGCCTGACGCTCACGGTCACGCTTGAGCAGCGGCGCCAAGAACTTGCCCGTGTAGCTCTGCGAACATGCCGCGACTTGTTCCGGCGTGCCTGAGACCACGACGGTACCGCCGCCATTGCCGCCCTCGGGACCCATATCGATCAGGCGGTCGGCAACCTTGATGACATCAAGGTTGTGCTCGATCACCAGAACAGTGTTGCCCGCATCGACTAGGCGCTGCAACACGTCGAGCAGCTGGCGAACATCCTCAAAATGAAGGCCGGTTGTGGGCTCGTCCAAAATGTAGAACGTCTTGCCTGTCTGGCGACGATGAAGCTCCTTGGCGAGCTTCACGCGCTGCGCCTCGCCGCCCGAAAGCGTCGTAGCGGGCTGGCCCAAGCTCACGTAGCCCAGACCCACGTCATATAGGGTCTGCAGCTTGCGCTTAATCTGCGGGATATTCCCAAAGAAAGCCAGTGCTTCGGTGACACTCATGTCGAGCACGTCCGAGATTGTCTTGCCGCGGTAGGTAACCTCGAGTGTCTCGCGGTTATAACGCTTACCGCCACATACCTCACAGGGGACATAGATATCGGGAAGGAAGTGCATCTCGATCTTGATCTGGCCATCGCCCTTGCACGCCTCGCAGCGACCGCCGCTTACGTTAAAGGAGAAACGTCCCGGCGAGTAGCCGCGCGCCTTCGACTCCGGCGTGCTTGCAAATAGCGCACGCAGATCATCCCACAGGCCAATATAGGTCGCAGGGTTCGAACGCGGCGTGCGACCGATCGGTGACTGGTCGATATCGATTACCTTATCGATGCACTCGATGCCCTCAATCTTCTTGTACGGCCCCACGGGACGCGTCGAACGATGAATGGCATTCGTAAGAGCGGGCGCAATCGTATCGGTGACCAGGGAGCTCTTGCCCGATCCCGAAACACCGGTAACGACCGTGAGCGTACCGAACTCAATCTTGGCGGTAACGTTTTTGAGGTTGTTAGCGCGGGCACCCGTGATCTTAAGACAGCCACGGCCGGGCTTGCGGCGCTCATCGGGCACGCGGATCATCCGCTTGCCGGTCAAATAGGCACCCGTCATGGAATCGGGGCACGCCATGATATCGGCAGGCGTTCCCGCGGCGACCACGTGTCCACCGTTAACGCCCGCACCGGGACCCATATCGATCACGTAGTCGGCAGCGCGAATTGTATCTTCGTCGTGCTCGACGACGATAACGGTATTACCGATATCGCGCAAGCGCTCGAGCGTCTTGATCAGGCGCTCGTTATCGCGTTGGTGAAGGCCGATCGACGGCTCGTCCAGAATGTACAGAACGCCCATGAGGCCGGCGCCGATCTGCGTTGCCAGGCGAATGCGCTGGGCCTCACCGCCGGAAAGCGTCGCCGAGGCACGATCGAGCGTCAGATAGTCGAGTCCGACGTCGACCAGAAAACGCAGGCGCTCCAGGATCTCCTTGACGATGCGCCCGCCGATAAACCGCTGACGCTCGGTAAGCTCCAGGCCCTCAAAAAACTCGAGCGACTCGCGACACGACAGGCAGCAGACATCGTAAATGGACTTGCCGCCTACGGTGACGGCAAGCATCTCGGGACGCAGGCGAGCACCGTGACAGCTCGAGCATGGCTCTTCGCGAATGTATTTCTCCAAGCGAGCCCTGGTGTTCTCGTTCGTCGTCTCGCTGTAGCGCTCGTACAGGATGTTGCGCACGCCCGAGAACTTAGTGTCCCACTGGCTGCGACGCCCATCGAGCTTTTGATAGTCGACCGAAATCTTCGTGTCGCCCATGCCATCCAAAAACGCACGACGCACCCGCGGGGGCAGGTCCTCCCATGGCGTATCGGCACTCGCCTTAAAGTGTTTGCAGACCGCAGCAAAAATCTGCGGATAATAGTTGGAATTGCCGAACAGGCTGCCAAAGACTCCATCGGCAATCGACTTTGAGGGGTCTTCAATCAGCGCCTCGGCATCGACCGTCTTTTTAAAGCCCAAGCCATCGCACTCGGGACATGCACCATAGGGCGCGTTGAACGAGAAATCGCGCGGCTGCAGGTCGTCGATGGAATGCCCATGTTCCGGGCACGCCAGTGCCAGCGAATACTCCAGCAGCTCGCCCTCGGTTCCCTCGGGAGCGTCGCGGTCGGGCAGCATGTACACGTTCACGTTACCGTGCGCCAGTGCCGTCGCCTGCTCAACGGACTCGGCAATGCGACCCAGGGAGTTCTCTCGAATCACGATACGGTCGACCACGACCTCAATGTCGTGTTTGAACTTCTTGTCCAGGTCGATAGGGTCGTCAAGCGAGCGCACCTCGCCGTCGACGCGCACACGGCTAAAGCCCTCCGCACGCAGGTCCTCAAACAGCTTGGCATATTCGCCCTTGCGTCCACGAACCACCGGCGCCAACACAAACGCGCGACGGCCCTCCCCCGCCGCCAGCACCTTATCGGCGACCTGATCGGTCGTCTGACGCTCAATGACACGACCGCACTCAGGACAGTGCGGCGTTCCCACGCGAGCAAACAGCAGACGCAGATAGTCGTAAATCTCGGTTACGGTGCCCACCGTCGAGCGTGGGTTTTTGGACGTCGTCTTCTGATCGATCGACACAGCCGGCGACAGGCCGTCAATCGAGTCCAGATCGGGCTTGTCCATCTGGCCCAAAAACTGACGCGCATAGCTCGAAAGGCTCTCGACGTAACGGCGCTGGCCCTCGGCATAGATGGTATCGAACGCCAGTGAGCTCTTGCCCGATCCGGAAAGACCGGTTATGACCACGAGCTGGTCACGCGGAATGGAGACATCGATATCGCGCAGGTTATGCTCGCGCGCGCCGCGGATAACGATAGAAGAATCAGACATGGAAGCTCCTTGCCTCCTACAACTTCAAATCACACTGACGATGAGTTTAGCGCACTCGACGCGCACAGATGTTCGTGATACAAGATTCGCAGACCTTTTGCGTTGTCTGACGCCGCAGACCGCACGCTCGGTCCGTACTTTCGAATACCGTCGATCGCCTGCCACGCATCATGAATGACTCCCGCTCGCAAACGAGGGTACAATGACGCTCGTGTCACACCGCGGGGCTCCGGCCCCAACATATACAAAGGAGTCAAACATGGGTTGCGAGCACGCACAGGCAGCCGGCGGGCAAACGCCGCCGTCGCAATTTGAGGAGAATACGCTGTCCGAGGTCAAGCGCGTTATCGCCGTGCTTTCCGGCAAGGGCGGCGTCGGCAAGTCATTCGTCACCGGCGCCATCGCCACGGAGCTTTCCCGCCACGATCACAAGGTCGGCGTCCTCGATGCCGATATTACCGGCCCCTCTATCCCTAAGATGTTCGGTATGAGCGGACGTCACGTCCATGCCCTCGGCAACCTTATGCTGCCCGAAATCTCCGAGCACGGCGTCAAGGTTATGAGCTCTAACCTGCTGCTCCAAAACGAAACCGACCCCGTCCTCTGGCGCGGTCCGGTTATCGCGGGTGCCATCAGGCAGTTCTGGAGCGAAACCTCATGGGGCCCCATCGACTACCTGCTGGTCGACATGCCTCCGGGAACGGGCGACGTCGCCCTCACGGTCTTCCAGTCGCTGCCCGTCGATGGCATCGTCATCGTCACGAGCCCGCAGGATCTGGTCTCGATGATCGTCGCCAAGGCGGTCAACATGGCCGAGAAGATGAACGTCCCCATTCTGGGCGTTGTCGAGAACATGAGCTATATCGAGTGCCCCGACTGTGGCAAGAAGATCGAGGTCTTTGGTAAGAGTAAGCTCCCCGAGGTCGCCGAGCGCTACAACCTCGACATCTTGGGTCAGCTTCCCATCAATCCGTCACTCGCCGAGGCCTGCGACAAGGGTGAAGTCGAGACCGCGCTGCCCGATGGCATGCTGCCCAAGGCCGTCTCTGCCGTCGAGGCCATCGCCCCGCACGAGACCGACGAGGCCTAAGTGAACACGAGCGCCTTCTATGACGTCCTGGTAATCGGCGGCGGGGCCTCGGGTCTCGCCGCCGCCATCACGGCCGCACGCGCTGACAAAAGCGCCTGTATCGTTGAGCGCGATGTCGCCTGCGGCCTTAAACTCCTTGCGACCGGCAACGGCCGCTGCAACCTTTCCAACGAATCAATTGATTTCCAGCGGTACAACCGCCCCGCATTCGTCGAATCCGTCATGGGTCCCCAGCCCGAGCAAGAGCTCGGCAGTTTCTTCTCCTCGCTGGGCATCATGACGACCTCCGAGGAGGGCCGGCTGTATCCGCGCTCCCTTCGTGCCGAATCGGTGCGCGATGCGCTTCTCAACGCTTGCAATCACCTGGGTATCACCTTGATCTGTGGAGCAAACGTTGCCTCGGCATTCAAAGCGCCCGAGGGCTGGGCGCTCCAAATAGACCGTCCCGCGCGAGCACTCAAGGCAAAAAAGCACGACGACCGAAAATCGGAGGTCCGCTCACTTCGGAAGGCGCTTGCCGACACCCCTCGCAAGAACGAGACGCTGCAGGCAAAGGCCGTAATTATCGCTACGGGCGGCAGCCCCGCCGACATCGCGAAGACGTTCAATCTTTCCCTCACACCGCAGCATCCCGTCCTCTGCCCTGTGTCGGCATCGGTCTTCGGCGACCAGACTGCGCTCAAGACGCTGGATGGTCTGCGCGTCCGCGCCCGTTTGACGCTCACCCGCAATCACGAGGAGTTCTGGCGCGAAGACGGCGAAGTGCTCTTCCGAACCTTTGGCATCTCGGGCGTTGCCGCCTTTAACCTCTCCCGTCGCGTCCAGCGCGGAGACACGATTCTGCTCGACGTTTTCCCCGACCTCTCCAAAGACGAGTTGCTCGATATGCTCAACCAGCGAGTTGAGTTGCTCGGCGGCTTTTCACCCCGCGACCCCCGCTGGCTCGACGGCATGCTCGCCCCGCAGTTCTCTCACGTTGTCTGCACCGCATTCGAACAGTGCCACCCCGGGTCGTACGACGTCATCCATCTGGTCTCAATCCTCAAGCGCTTTAAGCTGCTCGTCGAGGGAACGACAGAGGAGCGTTCGGCCCAGGTCACGCGCGGCGGCGTGCCCATCGAGAGCGTCTCAGCTCCCGACCTCTGCGCGGCAAGCGGCCCGCTTTACATCTGTGGCGAGGCGCTCGACATCGATGCCGATTGCGGCGGTTTCAACCTTGCGTGGGCTTGGATCTCGGGTATTCGCGCTGCCAGCAGCCTATAGCCGCGCAGTCTATAATCAAAACGCATTCGGGCCGTCTGGGACACCGGGCGGCCTCTTTCTTGCATCTAAGGAGACCTCGATGATCGAAATCACCCAAGTCACTGCGTCGCTCGATGAAGCCGGCGATGAAAAAGCTTGCCTCATCGTTGGCAAGCGAGTCGTCAAACGCGTCCTACGTTGCAAAGACTCCGAGATCAAGTCCATCGAGCTCCACCGCAAGTCCATCGATGCCCGCAAAAAACGAGACGTTCATTTCATCCTGAGCTTTCGTGTTGAGCTGACGAGCCCAGACATCGAACAGACAGTGCTCGGCAGCGTGGCCGAGCGCGACCGCTCACGCGTGCGCACGATAGACGACAATGAGCCTTCATTCCCCTCCCCCGTTTCCGGCGCACTCAAAGAGCGCCCTGTTGTCGTCGGTGCCGGATGCGCTGGCCTTTTCGCCGCACTCACCCTTGCCGAAGCGGGTCTGAAGCCCTTGCTTATCGAACGGGGCGACCCGGCACTTCGCCGCTCGCAGGCGATCGACCTCTTCCTGAAGGAGCGCATCCTCGACCCCGAGAGCAACATCCAGTTTGGCCTGGGCGGCGCGGGAACGTTCTCGGACGGCAAGCTCAATACGGGAACCAAAAATCCCGCCCACCGCTTGATTCTCGAGACCTTCGTCAAGGCGGGCGCACCGCGCGACATCCTATGGGACGCCAAGCCACACATTGGCTCCGATATCCTCCCCACCGTCGTCACCAACATCTCCCAGCGCATCGAGCAGCTCGGCGGAACTGTCCGTTATCGAACGAGGCTCGTCGATATTCGAACCGATGCATCCGGCGCCATCACCGGCATCGATGTCCAACCGCCCCAAGAAACCACAAGCGAGACAATCGCCACAAAGCACCTCATTCTTGCCTGCGGCCATTCTGCTCGCGATGTTTTTGAGCTCCTCAAGGAACATGACGTGGCCCTCGCGCAAAAGACCTTTGCCATGGGCGTACGCATCGAGCATCCGCAGCACGACATCGACCGTGCCCAATATGGCCCTTCGGCAGGGCACCCGGCACTCGGGGCAGCCCCCTACAAGCTTGTCGCCCATCTCCCCAACGATCGTAGTGTCTTCTCGTTTTGCATGTGCCCCGGCGGACAGGTTGTCGCGGCTTCTTCCGAGCAGGGCCATCTGTGCGTCAACGGCGCCAGCCTCAATGCCCGCGACGGGCGCAACGCCAATGCCGCCCTACTCGTTAACGTCACGCCCGACGACCTTCCCGGCGATGATCCGCTTGCAGGCATTGAGCTCCAGCGCACCTGCGAGCGAGCCGCCTATCGCCTGGGCGGCTCCAACTGGAACGCGCCGGCACAGCTCGTCGGAGATTTCCTTGCGAGACGTGCTAGCACGGCACCTGGAAAGGTGAAGCCCACCTATCCACTTGGCGTAACCTGGACGGCAATCGACGAAGCCCTCCCGCAGCATATCGTTGAATCGCTCCGTTTGGGAATCCCCCTGCTCGGTAAGAAGCTGCGTGGCTATGACCGCCCCGACGCCGTCCTCACCGGCGTAGAGACGCGTTCGAGCTCGCCTGTCACCGTCACCCGCGATCGAGCATGCCACGCCGTGTCGACCCCGGGCCTTTACCCTTGCGGCGAGGGAGCCGGATATGCCGGCGGCATCATGAGTGCCGCCACCGACGGTATCCGTTGCGCTGAGGCGCTGATAGCAGACCTCTAGCACACGAACTCCCGCACCCGAATGACACAGGCCCCGAGCTCCACAGGGAACTCGGGGCCTGTTCGTTACTTCTTGAATCGTGCGCCCTGGCGCTTTCTGCCCGAAGCAAAGGTAGAGCCCTTGCGAGCCTGCGATCGCAAACGCTCGATCGTTTCGTCCTCAGATGCGCCCTCGAGCATCGCCCGAATCTGAACGACGGCATCGCGCAGACGCGCCGCCTCCTCAAAGTCCATGGCGGCGGAAGCATTACGCATGTCTTCCTCCATGGTCTCGACGATTCGCACGAGCTCGTCATGCGGCAGCCCTTCCAGCTGCTCGGCAAGCGTCTGCTCGGGCGCCGCCGTCTCCGGCACGGCACCCTCACCATTTTCATCGGGCGTATAGAACGCGCCGTGACCCAGCGAATCGCCTTTCGAGCGCCCCTTGGAGCCCACGGTCTTCTCTGCCTCGGCGATAAAGCTCGAAATGTCATTGATGGCCTTGCGGACCGTCTTAGGTACGATACCGTGCTCTTCGTTGTAGGCCATCTGAATCTCGCGGCGGCGCTGCGTCTCCTCGATGGCTTCCTTCATCGAATCGGTTACGACGTCTGCGTACATGATGACTTCGCCGTCGGCATTACGGGCCGCGCGGCCAATCGTCTGAATCAGCGAACGGCGGTTGCGCAAAAAGCCTTCCTTGTCCGCATCGAGAATTGCCACCAGCGAGACCTCGGGAAGGTCCAGGCCCTCACGAAGCAGGTTGATGCCAACGAGAACATCAATCTTTCCCTCGCGCAGCGTACGCAGGATCTCGACACGGTCCATCGTCGCCGTATCGGAGTGCATGTAGTTGACCTTAATACCGGCATCGAGCAGATGGTCGGTCAGGTCCTCCGCCATGCGCTTGGTCAGCGTCGTCACCAGCACGCGCTCTTTACGCGCCACGCGCTCGCGAATCTCGTCCTCAAGGTCGTCAATCTGGCCGCGAACCGGACGGACATCAATCTTGGGGTCGAGCAGGCCGGTCGGACGAATGATCTGTTCCACGTCGTTCTGGCTGACACGCAGTTCATAGTCACCCGGCGTGGCCGAAACATAGATGAACTGGGGAATCCTCGCCTCAAACTCATCGAAACGAAGCGGGCGGTTATCGAGCGCCGAAGGCAGACGAAAGCCATGCTCCACCAGCGTCACCTTACGTGAACGGTCGCCTTCATGCATACCGCGAATCTGCGGCACCGTCACATGGCTCTCATCAATGATGCAGAGCATGTCCTTGGGAAAGTAATCGATCAGGGTAAACGGCGGCTCGCCCGGCTTGCGCCCGTCCAGATGACGTGAGTAGTTCTCGATACCGTTGCAAAAGCCCATGGTCTCGAGCATCTCGAGATCATAATCGGTGCGCTGCTGCAGGCGCTGGGCCTCGAGCAGCTTATCGGTTGCCTTAAGCTCGGCCACGCGCTTCTCGCACTCTTCGCTAATTGATCTCAGGGCCGCCTTGACCTTAGGCTTCTCAGTCACGTAGTGCGAGGCCGGCCACACCGGAATGGCCTCATATTCGCGCAGCATCTCACCGGTGACCTCATCGATCTCGGCAATCAGCTCGACCTCGTCGCCAAAAAACTCAAAGCGCAACGGGTGCTCGGCATAGGGCGGATACACGTCGACGACATCGCCGCGCACGCGGAAGGTGCCGCGCGCCAGATCATAATCGTTGCGATCGTACTGGATGTCGATGAGCGCATGAATAAAGTCATCGCGCTCGAGCGGAACTTTTTTGTCGACGTTCGGCGCCAGGCCCGCATAGTCCTCGGGCGAGCCAATGCCATAGATGCACGAGACCGATGCGACAACGATCACATCACGTCGAGAAAGCAGCGATGCGGTCGCCTGATGTCGCAGCATCTCGACCTCCTCGTTAATCGAGGAGTCCTTCTCGATATATGTATCGCTTTGCGGCACATACGCCTCGGGCTGATAGTAGTCGTAGTACGACACAAAGTAGACCACGGCGTTGTTGGGAAAGAACTCCTTGAGCTCGCTCGCAAGCTGAGCGGCGAGCGTTTTATTGGGAGCCATAACGAGCGTCGGCTTCCCTAAGGCCTCAATAGTCTTGGCCATCGTGAAGGTCTTGCCCGAGCCGGTCACGCCCAACAGAACCTGATAGCGATCTCCGTCTCTCACGCCCTGCACAAGCGACTCAATGGCCTTAGGTTGAGAACCTGCAGGCTCATAAGGAGATACGACCTTAAATGGCACCTCAGAGCCTTCAACGCCAAAACGCTTAAGCTCTCCGCCAACACGCTCTACTTCAAATTCCGCCATGGATACTCCTAACTCATATATCTGCAGTATACGCAGGCGGCAGGCATAGTCCTATACGAACTGATCGGGATAGAGGGTCTTGTAGCGAACCCAGGCATTATTGACGCGAATCAGATACGCCTGCGTCTCGGGGAAGGTGATCGCATTATGAAGCGACGTGTTCTGTTGCGCCCACCCGTCGACATTGCCCATACCGGCGTTATAGGCGGCAATGGCGCTGTCGGTCGACCCGTTAAAATAGGTTAAAAGATACGAAAGGTACGCACAGCCAAATTCGATGTTCGTAGCCGGATCGTTAAGGCTGTCAGCCGAATACTTGCTATCATCGACAAGGCCCTTGGCAATCATATCCTGGGCTGTCTCGGGCATCAGCTGCATCAATCCCTGAGCACCCTGATTCGACTCGGCCTCGGGATTCCAATTCGATTCAGACTTAATGACAGCACACACCAGATACGGATCCAGATTATGCGAAATGCTCGATTGCTTTACGTACATCTCATAGTCAATCGGATACAACGGCTTAAAGAAAGCAGCAGGAGCATACGAGTAGACAAGCGAGATAAGGCCGAAGACGAACACGACGGCAAGTGGTGCCACGCGATACCACGTAAAGAAACGTGTCTTAGGCATCGGCCCCCTCCTTATCCGTTACGTCGCAAAAGCCATGACGCGCAAGCCACGCGTCCAGCTGTTCAAAGAGCGAGTAATCGCCTGCAGCATTATCGATGACCGTCGTAGCGAGATTGCAAAGCGAAGCCTCATCGGGCTGGCATGCAGAGCGCGCGTCAAAATCAGAGGGCTCCATACCACGATGAATGGCACGATCGCGACGGACTTCCAAGGGAGCACTGATGACCAGTATTTCATCAGCCAGGCTAAACGCATCCTCAAAACCAGTCGGAGCAGAGACCTCGACAACCGCAAAGGGATAACGGGGAGACGAAACCGTACAGCAGACCGGATCAAGAATCCTCAGTGACAGCTGTTCGATAAGAACCGGATGGACAATGCCATTGAGCCGTGCGACGGTGTCAGGCGAGACGAAAGCTCGAGCAGCGAGGACATTGCGGCGAATGCCGCCCTCCCCGTCCAGAATGTCCCAACCGAACTCTTCCGCAAGGGCATTGACGATATCGGAGCCTGGCACATACAGCGATTTGGCAAGCTCGTCCAGATCGATAAGCATGGCGCCATGAGATTCGAGATAGCGGCAGGCAGTCGACTTACCCGAAGCAATATTGCCCAAGACAAAAACGGTAAACATCTAGCCCTCCCTAACGCCAATGGGAGTAATTATCGCGCAAATAAATAAGATGGACTCAAAATACAGCCAAACAGTAAGAGCGCCTCAGCGAAAGCGGATTCCAACATCGCTAGGCTCTCTTAAACGCAAAAAAGGGGGAGGCCGCGAGGCCTCCCCCTTCTCAGTTCAAGCGCACGGCTCGGTGCCGTCCACCGGTCAGCGGCGCCCTGGCCTCCCACGGGCTGACCCCGCAGTACTCTCGGCGCGATGGGGCTTAGCTTCCGGGTTCGGAACGGGACCG